>CATYHY010000022.1 GCA_958407085.1 uncultured Collinsella sp.
CGTCCAGCTCGGGCAGGACGGAATCGAGGTCGCTCGTCACGTGGTCGCAGCCCAGGACCTCGGGCGCCGGCGGCAACAGCGTGCCGGGGGCGACGGCGTAGGTCTCGCAGCCCATGATCTTCAACGCGGGAATCAGCGAGCCGCAGACACGGGAGTGCGCGATATCGCCGACGACAGCGACCTTCAGACCGTGGAAGTCACCCTTGTGCTCCCAGATGGTATACAGGTCGAGCAGGGCCTGCGTGGGATGGTTGTGCTTGCCGTCGCCGGCGCAGATGACGCTCGCGGGCGAGTTCTGCGTGACGATGTAGGGAGCACCGGCGTGCTTATCGCGCACGACGATGCAGTCGATCTTGTAGGCGTTGAGGGTCTCGACGGTGTCGACGAGGCTCTCACCCTTGACCGTGGAGGTCGAGGAGCCGCCAAAGTTAAGGCTATCGGCCGAAAGACGCTTCTCGGCGAGCTCGAAGGAGCTGCGGGTGCGCGTCGAGGGCTCGTTGAACATGTTGACGATGGTCTTGCCCTTGAGCGTGGGGACCTTCTTGATCGCACGCTCGTTGACCTCGGAGAACGCCTTGGCGGTCTCGAGGATGAGCTTGATGTCCTCTTCGGAGTACTCGGTAATGTCGATCAGGTGCTTATGGTTGAACGCCACGGTACTACTCACCTCCCAGCGGCGCGGAGCCCACATGGGAACCCGGCGCGACGTCGTTAATCTCGACGGCGGTGTGGCCGTCGACTTCCTTCATATATAGGTGCACGTTCTCCTCATGCGACGAGGGAACGTTCTTGCCGACAAAGTCCGGCGAGATGGGGAGCTCACGGTGGCCGCGGTCAACGAGGACAGCCAGCTCAATGCGGCTCGGACGGCCCAGGTCCATGACGGCGTCGAGAGCGGCGCGGATGGTACGACCCGTATAGAGGATGTCGTCCACCAGCACGACGCGCTTGCCGTCGACGCTGAAGGGAATGTTGGTAGCGTGGATCGCGGGAGCGAAATTGGTCGCATAGTCATCGCGATAGAAGCTGATGTCCAGGCTGCCGAGCGGAACGTCGACGCCCTCGATCTCCTTGATCTCCTCGGCGAGCTTCTTTGCCAGAAGGTCGCCGCGCGTGACGATGCCGACCAGAGCGAGGTCTTCACAGCCCTCGTTGCGCTCGAGAATCTCGTGCGCGATGCGGGTCATCGCTCGATTGACGGCGGTCTCGTCCATGATGACCGCCTTGGGGGAAGTCGTGCCCATCGATCTCCTTCCTCACATGTCTTGACTGCTGACACAGTCAAAAAAATAGATGCCCGACCGCTCAAAGCGGACCAGACACCCACAGGAAGGGCTGCTCTTTGGCAGCAATGTAATTCCATGTGGGTATCTCGTACCCCTTTAATGGTCAAAGGATAGTGTAGCCAACCTCGAGCTTAATTGCGAGCATAAATACAGAGCAATCTGTAAACGGAGCCCAATGCTCCATAAACCTATATATATTTGTGGGACAAGCTTGAAAACGCACGCACGAGCTGGCATAATCCCCTCTGCTGCACGCAAATCGGATCTACGTCCAGGGCCGTGGCGTGAGCACTATCGCCAAAAGAGGAATATCTCTGTGTAGATTACGCACAGGGAGCTGCTTCTGTGCTATAGTTCAGGCTTGTTTGTTAACGCGACATGTTCGTTTGTCGCCCAAGGAGGGTCAGTTATGTCCAAAGTTTGCGAAGTTTGCGGTAAGCACCCCGTTGCCGGTCGCTCCATCAGCCACTCTCACCGCGTCACCAACCGTAAGTTCCGCCCCAACATCCAGCGCGTCTACGTCGTCGTCGATGGTCACCGTCGCAAGATGAACGTTTGCTCCACCTGCCTCAAGTCCGGCAAGGTTGCGCGCTCCTAAATAAGGTCTTACCAACAAGTACCTCGGACTCTCCGGGTCAAAGACCTCGCGTTCACATAGAACTTACCAAAGGCGCCCTCCCCTACGGAGGGCGCCTTTTTGCACTCATTGGGGACAGACTTACATGAGTGTTTTCACGCATTGGGGACAGACATGACGTACGCATGCGGCGCCATGGTCAGGTCCTGACCTGCCTCACGCCGCCTCGTTCCAGCCTGTGGTGGCCTTGGTCACGCTTGTGGCGCCAATACCGGTGATGCGGGCAATTTGCTTGACCGTGAGATGTGCCCGCCTGAGCCTCAGCAGATAGGCATCGCGATCGGGGCGTGGCAGGGCCTTGAGCAGCGCAGGATCTATGCTCGGCAGGACTTCGTGCGCTACGGAAAGGGCCTCCTCATCGGGGATCCGCCGGCGTGGAAGAACCTCCACTGACCAGATGCGCCCAGCAACTTCCTCGAGATGCTCGCAATAGCAACGGGAGCCTCCGACAATATCGAGCATAGGGGCCGCATCACAGATGTCAAAGGGATCATAGCCCAGCTGGTATGCCCTAAAGCTTGACCAGCGGTATGCTTCGAGAGAGTCGATCGCACCTTTCACAGGATTGAGATGGATATAATCGAGTAGCTGCACCGCCTGCGTGTCCGACTCGACCGCGACCCGCGAATAGCGATTGTCAAACAGATGGCCCGTTCTTCCCGTTTTCCCGTTGAAATACTTAGCATATGCCGTCAGTGCACACTGCATTGCCTTTGAAAGATTGTCAAATGGATCATCAACCATCAAATGGAAGTGATTGTCCATAAGGCACCAAGCCAACACCGCTACTTTATGGCGCGCGAACCTGTCCGAGATGTCCGATAAGAAACGATATCGGTCAGAGTCATCTTCAAAAATAATCTGTTTAGAGTTACCACGGTCAAAGACGTGGTAATAGCCGGTGAGCGAAACGGCACGGGCGCATCGAGGCATAATCTCTCCTTTCAAAAACTGAACAGGCAACACCTAAAAGGAGAGAAGGAACGCGAAATGCTGAGCCTGTGATCTATTTATATCCGATTAGCGGCAATAACAGGCCCAGAACGGCAAAATGGCAAATCGATGTCTGTCCCCAATGAGTGGGACGGTGCATTGGACAGATAGATTTAGTTGAATCGTTTCATTTGGTTGAAGCGTTTTAGTGTGCCTTTTACAGGAATCTTACCGTTCGCCGAATAATTTCTTGCTATCATGCAAGGCGTAGGGTAAATCTCCGATCGCAAGGAGACACAAATGGTGAAAAAGTCACCGGAAAACACTACTCCCGCAATTGTGGACAACGTAGAGGCGCTTGAGGCTAAGCTCGCTCAGATGCGAGAGGCCCAGGCGCTTTTTGCTACGTACACGCAGGAGCAGGTCGACAAGATCTTCTATGAGGCCGCCATGGCCGCCAACAAGGCTCGTATCCCGTTGGCGAAGATGGCCATCGAGGAGACCGGCCGCGGCGTTCTTGAGGACAAGGTCATCAAGAACCACTACGCCGCAGAGTACATCTACAACGCTTACAAGAACACCAAGACCTGTGGCGTTCTGGAGCGCGACGAGGCTTACGGCATCACCAAGATCGCCGAGCCCATCGGCATCGTGGGCGCCGTCATCCCGACGACCAACCCCACCTCCACCGCGATCTTCAAGACGCTGATCAGCCTGAAGACCCGCAACGCCATCATCATCTCCCCGCACCCGGCAGCCGCCAAGTGCACCATCGCCGCCGCCAAGCTCGTGCTTGACGCCGCCGTCAAGGCCGGCGCCCCCGAGGGCATCATCGGCTGGGTCGATGTCCCCTCCATCGAGCTGACCAACATGGTCATGCGCGACGTCGACATCATCCTCGCCACCGGTGGCCCGGGCATGGTCAAGGCCGCTTACTCCTCGGGCAAGCCCGCCCTGGGCGTTGGCGCCGGTAACACCCCGGTCGTCATCGACGACACCGCCGACGTGCTGCTCGCCGTCAACTCCATCATCCACTCCAAGACCTTCGACAACGGCATGATCTGCGCTTCCGAGCAGTCCGTGACCGTCATCGACACCATCTATGACCAGGTTAAGGCCGAGTTCCAGAAGCGCGGCTGCTACTTCGTCAAGCAGGGTGCCGAGATGGAGGCCCTGCGTGCCGCCATGTTCAAGAACGGCGCCCTGGATCACCGCATCCCCGGCATGGCTGCCGCCAAGATCGCCGAGCTCGCCGGCATCGAGGTTCCCGCCAAGACCAAGATCCTGATCGCTGAGGTCACCTCCACCGACCCCGCCAAGGAGGAGTTCTCCCACGAGAAGCTCTCCCCGGTCCTGGCCATGTACCACGCCAAGGACTTCCAGGAGGCCGTCGACAAGGCCGAGCACCTGGTGCTCGCCGGTGGCCCGGGCCACACCGCCTCTCTGTACGTGCACCCCGCCCAGGCCGAGAAGATCAGCCTGTTCGAGCACGTCATGAAGGCCTGCCGTATCGTCATCAACACCCCGTCCTCGCACGGCGGCATCGGTGACCTGTACAACTTTGGCATGAAGCCGTCTCTGACCCTGGGCTGCGGCTCCTGGGGCGGCAACTCCGTCTCCGAGAACGTTGGGGTGAAGCACTTGATCAACGTTAAGACTGTGGCCGAGCGCCGTGAGAACATGCTGTGGTTCCGCGCTCCCGAGAAGGTCTACTTCAAGAAGGGTTCCACGCCCGTCGCCCTCGACGAGCTGGGCAACGTCATGGGCAAGAAGCGCGCCTTCATCGTCACCGACCAGTTCCTCTTCAAGAATGGCAACACCCGCGCCATCGAGGCCAAGCTCGACGAGATGGGCATCGCCCACGACTGCTTCTACGACGTCGAGCCCGATCCGTCGCTGCAGTGCGCACGTCGCGGCGCCAAGCAGATGGCTCTCTTTGAGCCGGACGTCATCATCGCCGTCGGCGGTGGCTCCGCTATGGACGCCGGCAAGATCATGTGGATGATGTACGAGCACCCCGAGTGCAAGTTTGAGGACATGGCCATGGACTTCATGGACATCCGCAAGCGTATCTTCACCTTCCCCGAGATGGGCAAGAAGGCCTATTTCGTCGCCGTCCCGACCTCTTCGGGTACCGGCTCCGAGTGCACGCCGTTCGCCATCATCACCGACAAGGAGACCGGCATCAAGTGGCCGCTCGCCGACTACGCGCTGCTCCCCAACATGGCTATCGTCGACGCCGACAACTGCATGACCGCCCCGCGCGGCCTGACCGCTGCCTCCGGCATCGACGTCATGACCCACGCCATCGAGTCCTACGTCTCCATCATGGCTTCCGACTACACCAAGGGCCTCTCCGAGCGCGCTGCTAAGCTCGTCTTCGAGAACCTGCCCTCCAGCTTCACGAACGGCGCCAAGGACCCGCACGCCCGCGAGGAGATGCACAACGCCTCCTGCATGGCCGGCATGGCCTTCGCCAACGCCTTCCTGGGCCTCAACCACTCCATGGCCCACAAGCTCGGCGCCTTCCATCACCTGCCCCACGGCATCGCCAACGCCGTCATCCTGACTCGCGTCATGCGCTACAACGCCGCTGAGGCCCCCGTCAAGATGGGCACGTTCTCTCAGTATCCTTACCCCAACGCGCTGCACAACTACGCCGAGATGGCCAAGTACTGCGGCATCGAGGGCAAGGACGACAAGGAGGTCTTCGAGAACTTCATCACGAAGCTCGAGGAGCTCAAGGACTTCATCGGCGTCAAGAAGACTATCGCCGACTACGGTGTTGACGAGCAGTACTTCCTCGACACCCTCGACGAGATGACCGAGCAGGCATTCAACGACCAGTGCACCGGCGCCAACCCGCGCTACCCGCTCATGAGCGAGATCAAGGAGCTCTACCTGGACGCCTACTACGGCCGCGAGCCCCAGGATTACGCCGTCTGCTAGTTTTAGCACGGTTTTTAACGGCGGGGGTGCACGGGTGTTTCACACACCCCCGCCGTCGCTTCTATCGCATCGTTGAAAGGATGCAACCATGCTGCTACCCGATTCCAAGACCGAGCTCGTCCGCCGTGGCAACAAGGTCGTTTACGACCTGGGCGACAAGATCGTCAAGGTCTTTAACGAGACCAAGCCCGTCTCCGACGTGTTCAACGAGGCTTTGAATCTTGCCCGCATCAATGAGTGCGGCATCCGCAGCCCCAAGGCTCTCGAGGTTTCCCAGCTCGAGAACGCCAACGGCTGGGCGCTCGTGACCGAGAAGGTTCCGGGCACCACCCTTGCCGAGAAGATGACTGCCGAGCCCCAGCGCTTCGGTGAGTACCTCGAGATGTTCGTCGACCTCCAGATCGAGATCCACGGCTACACCTCCCCTCTGCTCAACCGTCAGCGCGACAAGTTCGCCCGCATGATCGACAGCCTTGATCAGCTCAATGCCACCACGCGTTACAACCTTCAGGAGCGTCTGGACGGTATGACCAAGGAGTTCAAGGTCTGCCACGGCGACTTCAACCCCTCCAACGTCATCGTCGGCGACGACGGCCAGCTCTATGTGTGCGACTGGGCACACGCTACCCAGGGCTCCCCTGCTGCCGACGTTGCCACCACCTACCTGCTCTTTGCCCTCAACAGCAAGGACCAGGCCGAGGCTTATCTGGAGCTCTACTGCGACCGCGCCGACATGCCCATGCAGGTCGTGCGTCAGTGGACGAGCATCGTCGCCGCTTCCGAGCTCGCTCGTAAGCGCAACGTGAACGATGAGTTCCTGAAGAACTGGATCGACGTCGTCGATTATCAGTAATATCTGAGCGATTTATTTCGCATCGGAGGCACAAAGGAAACCCCGCAGCTCGCATGGGCTGTGGGGTTTCCTTTTAGCGATTGAGTACGCCGACAAGATAAAAGGACGGCCCCGCATCTCCCCTATCTGGAGAAATGCGGGGCCGTCCCGTATATCGAACTACAAGCGAAATCGCCGATTAACGGCGTGCCGCCTTCACAAGCTCGGCGACCTTGGCGACGACCTCGTCGATCGCCACGTCCTCGCGCTCACCCGTAGCACGGTCCTTGAGCTCGACGGTGCCGTTCTTGAGGCCACGCTTACCCAGAACGACCTGATACGGGAAGCCCATAAGGTCGTTGTCGGCAAATTTAAAGCCGGGACGCTCGTCACGGTCATCGACGACGACCTCGATACCCTCGGCGCACAGGCCATCAACGATCTGCTCGCAGACGGTAGCGCACTCCTCCTTCTTGGGATCGAGCGGAATCACCGCGACCTCGTACGGGGCAACGGAGACCGGCCAGACGATACCGTGCTCGTCGTTGTGCTGCTCCACGACGGCAGCGAGCGAGCGGGACACACCAACGCCGTAGCAGCCCATGATGAGCGGCTTCTCCTTGCCGTCCTCGTCCATAAAGGTGGCACCCATGGCCTCGGAATACTTGGTGCCCAGCTGGAAGACCTGAGAGACCTCGATGCCGCGGGCAGCGGAGAGCGGCTTGCCGCAGTGCGGGCAGGGGTCGCCGGCGACAACGGTGACCAGATCGGCCCACTCATCGACGGTAAAGTCGCGCTCGGGGCAGGCACCGGTAAAGTGATAATCGACCTCGTTGGCACCGCAGGCCCACTGCTTGGAATCGCGCAGGCTCTCGTCGCACACCAGACGGATGCCCTCGGGCAGGTTGACCGGTCCGATAAAGCCCTTGTGCAGGCCGTTCGCCTGAAGCTCCTCGTCGGTCATCATGCGGTAGCCCTTGCCAAAGACATGCTCGGCCTTGCAGTCATTGAGCTCGTGGTCGCCCGGGACAATGGCCACGACCGGCTTGCCCTCGGCGTCGATGAGTGCCAGCGACTTGCGCGTGCCGTTCTCGGGGAAGCCGAAGAACTTGGCAACGGCCTCGATGGTGCCCATACCCGGAGTCTCGACCTTGGTGAGCGTGCCATCGCCGGGGCCCTCGGTCACAACGACCTTGGTGCTTGCAGCCTCGTCATCGGCAGCAAAACCGCAATCGTCGCAGTAGACGAGCGAAGCCTCGCCGGCGTCGGCAAGAGCCATGTACTCTACGGAAGTGTCGCCGCCGATCTCGCCGGAGTCGGCGACAACGGGCAGAGCCTTGATGTAGCAGCGCTCGCAGATGTTAGCGTAGGCCTGCTTCATCTTGTCGTACTCCTCCTGCAGGCTCTCCTGCGTGGCGGAGAAGCTGTAGGCGTCCTTCATGATGAACTCGCGACCGCGCATCAGGCCAAAGCGGGGACGGAACTCGTCGCGGAACTTGTCCTGAATGTGGTACAGGTTGACGGGCAGCTGTTTGTAGGAGCGCAGCTCATTGCGCACCAGGGCCGTGACGGTCTCCTCGTGGGTGGGACCCAGGACGAACTCGCGACCGTGACGGTCGTCAAAGCGCACAAGCTCCTTGCCATAGGCGTCGATGCGGCCGGACTCACGCCACAACTCGGCGTCGACCATGATAGGCATCATAAGCTCCTGGGCACCGGCAGCGTCCATCTCGTCGCGCACGATATTCTCGATCTTGCGGATCGAGCGCCATGCGAGCGGCAGATAGGAATACAGGCCGGCGGCCTCTTTGCGGATCATGCCGGCACGGAGCAGCAGGCGGTGGCTGGCGAGCTCAGCGTCCGCCGGATCCTCTTTGAGCGTCGGCGCATAGAGCTTAGACATATACATTGCTCGGGTCATTTATTTCTCCTCAATAAGCTTGTCGACCTCGGCCATAAGCGCGTCGACAATTTGGTCCTCAGCTACTTTACCAATGATCTGGCCATGCGAAAAGAGCAGGGCCTGACCACGTCCGCAAGCAACGCCCAGATCGGCATCAGAAGCCTCACCGGGGCCATTAACGGCACATCCCATCACAGCGATAGAAAGCGGCGCGGAGTAGTTCTTAAGCCGCTCGGTGACCTCCTCGGCGATGGGAATGAGGTTAACCTGGCAGCGGGCGCACGTGGGGCACGAGACAATCTCGGGGCCACGGCGACGCAGGCCCAGCGACTGCAGAATACCCCAGGCAACCGGCGGCTCCTCAACCGGATCGGCCGTGAGAGAGACGCGCATGGTGTCACCAATACCCTCAGACAGCAGAATACCAAGGCCCACCGAGCTCTTAATGGTGCCCTGAAGCTTGGTACCCGCCTCGGTTACGCCCAGGTGAAGCGGAACGTGGGGAATCTCACGCGACAGGGCTCGATAGGTATCGAGCGTCGTTTGCACGCTATGGGCCTTGGCCGAAAGCACGATGTTCGTAAAGCCGCGGTCCTCAAAGTGCTTGACGAAGCGCTCGCTCGACATCACGAGCTTTTCGGGCTGCGTGAGGTCTTCGCGCTCGGCGATATCCTGCTCGAGTGAACCGGCATTGACGCCGATACGAATCGCACAGCCCGCGGCACCAGCAGCATCGATCACCGCGTCAACCTTGGCCCAATCGCCGATATTGCCGGGATTGATGCGAAGCTTGGCAGCACCGGCCTCAACGGCACCAATGGCGAGCTTATGGTTAAAGTGGATATCGGCGACAATCGGCACCGGAGACTTGGCGCAGATGGTGCGGAAACCCTCAAGCGCGGCCTCGGTGGGCACGCTCACGCGCACGATATCGCAGCCAGCCTGCGCCAACGCGCACACTTGCGCAAGCGTTGCCTGGGCATCAGCGGTATCGGTGCAGGTCATGGATTGGACCACCACCGGCGCACCGCCACCGATCTGCACGCCGCCCACATGCACAGGGCGCGTCAAATCGCGAGGCAAAGGATGGGATAAAGACAATCCAAACACTCCCCTACAGAATAAATCGAAGGATGTCGGAACGAAGCATATAGACAAACAGCAGCGCAAAGAGCGCGATGCCCACATAGCTCACAATCGTCTGGACCTTGAGCGGAAACTCGCGGCCCACAATCTTTTGAATGATCTCGATGACCAGCTTGCCGCCATCGAGTGGTGGGATGGGCAGCAGGTTCATAAAGCCAAGCGAGAACGAAATGAGGGCGGCAAACGAAAGGAACGTGGCAGGACCGGCAGCAGCAGCCTGTGAGGACATAACGCTAATACCCACGATCGAAGAAGACTGATCGAGAATCTCCATCGTATGCTGCGGCTGGAGCAGGCGCATCACGCCCTCCGCGGTCTGCACAACATAGGAGAATGACAGACGCGCCGAGGTGATGGGGTCCAAACGGACTACCTCCGTAGAAGCATACACACCTAACCGCTCGTCCTCTTTGAGCGCAACCGTGGTCGAATGCTGCTTGCCGTTACGCTCGTACTCGATGGCGATATCGTCCTTACCGGCGGCCTTGCCGATAGCATCGTAAACGTTCATCCATGTGGAGCACGATACACCGTCAACCGAAAGGATCGCATCACCAGCCTCGATACCCGCCTTGGCGGCAATAGACCCCTCGTCAACCTGACCGATCACGTTGGTATCGATCGGCACGGTGACACCCGCAATGGAATAGATGCTCATAAGCAGCAAAAAACCCGTCAGGATATTGACGAGAATGCCCGCGAGCAGCATAAAGGCGCGCTTGAGAAAGCCCTGGCCAAGATAAGTGTGCGAGCGCTCTTGCGCCAAGAAATCAGCCTCGCCGCACGGCAGCTCCCACACATCGCCCTCGGCAGTCGCATGCTCTCGATCGAACCGGCGGCCGTCAAAGGTGGTGTAACCCGCCGCGTCTCGCGGCAGCGTCTGATACTTGGTGGGATAGTAGCTCGGCGAGGGTTTCTCCCCTTCCTCATACCAGGGAGCGATGGAGCCCCAGCCCAGCAACAGAGCACAAGCCTCGAGCACATCCTCCTCGGAAAGCTCGAGCTCGACAGCAAGGTCGGCCACGGTCACGCGACCATGACGGTAGATAGCCGCGAGCACGCGATCGGCGCAGGAGACATCGGTCGGATCCATACCGCAGATGGCAGCGTAGCCACCCAGCAGCAGCGGGGTCACGCCAAACTTGGTTCCAATGCGACGCGACGTGTAATGGATGTCAAAGCGGCACGGCAGGCCCAAAAAGAACTCGGTCACACGGACGCCGCAGGCACGCGCCGCCAAAAAGTGGCCGCCCTCGTGCAAAAACACGAGGACGGAAAGCATCAGCAGGCCCCAAAAGACCGATGAGAGAACGCTCAGAACAGTATCCATAAAACGAAAAAGCAATCCTTATGGGTTAGGAACGGGTTGCGGCGAGTACCTGCGCAGCCTTTTCACGCGCCCACGCATCGATGTCGCGAAGCTGCTCAAACGAATCGACCGCCTGCATATCGTGGGCATCCATGCAGGATTCCACAATGCGATCGATATCGGTAAAGCTGCAGCCATCGTGCAGGAAGGCATCGACGGCGACCTCGTTGGCGGCATTGAGCACGCACGGCATGGTGCCACCCGTCTTGCCGGCACGCTCGGCCAGTGCCAGACAGCGGAAGGTATCCATGTCGGCAGCATCAAACGTGAGCTGCCCCAGCTCGCGGAAATCGATACGAGGCGCCGGGGTATCCCAACGCTCGGGATACGAGAACGCGAACTGGATGGGAATACGCATGTCGGAAGCACCGAGATGCGCCATCACGGAGCCGTCGGCAAACTCGACCATAGAGTGAATCTTGGACTGACGCTGCACGACCACGTTAATGAAATCGAGGTCGCAGTTAAACAGATGCATGGCCTCAATGCGCTCCAGGCCCTTATTCATGAGGGTGGCGGAGTCGATGGTGATCTTAGCACCCATGGCCCACGTGGGATGTGCGAGGGCATCGGCACGCGTCACGCGATCTAGCTCGTCGCGCGCGCGGCCAAAGAACGGACCGCCCGAGCAGGTGAGCCAAATACAATGAGCCTCGCGCGGGTTCTCCCCCAGATAGCACTGGTAGATGGCGGAGTGCTCAGAGTCGACTGGAATAAGCTGGCCCGGTTGCGCCAACGGCATAAGCAAGTCGCCACCGACGACGAGGGACTCCTTGTTGGCAAGGGCAAGACGCTTATTCGAGGTCAAGGCCGCATGGCTCGCCTCGAGACCGGCGGCACCCACAATAGCGACAAGCACGCAGTCGACATCGTCGCGACGCGCGAGCTCGCAAACCGCCTGCGCGCCAACGCCGAGCTTCGTTCCCTCGGGCAACTCCTGCAGCACGGCGTCATCGCCATGAGCGACATCGGCCACGGCAACCGCCGGAACCGAGAACTCGCGGGCAGCGGCAACGAGCTCGGAGGTACTGGAGTTAACGGATAGCGCCGTCACCTGCAGGCGATCGGCATGCTGACGGCACACATCGAGCGCCTGGGTGCCGATAGAGCCCGTACAGCCCAGGATGGCAACACGGAGACGTCCATCGGAGCCATACGTCGTCTGGAATGACATTACAGCACGCCTCCGATCATCAAAAGCAGCTGAGCGGTAATGCAGCCAAAGATAAGCGAGTCGCTACGGTCGAGCATGCCGCCATGGCCCGGGATAAGGTTGCCGGAATCCTTGACGCCCACGCCACGCTTGATGCGCGACTCGATAAGGTCGCCGATAACGCCCAAAATGGACACGACCACGCCGCACAGCAGCGCATAGGGCAGGCTGAGCTTGTAGAAGTGCGTCGCCCACAGAATGAGCCAAATCAAAACCGAGCCCAGGATGCCGCCGACAAACCCCTCCCAGCTCTTTTTGGGAGAGATCTTGGGAACCATCTTGTGCTTGCCGATACGGCTGCCCACAATGTAGGCAAACGAATCGGAGACCCAAAGGGACGCGCAAACGCCCACTGAAAGCAGGGCGCCGGCAAAACCGGGCACGGCATCGCGCAGCAGCACGATAGCCGACAGCATAAAGCCAGTGTAGATGGGACCCATGAGCGTCACGGCCACATCAGAGATGCGGGTACGCGGCGACCAGACATACCAAATGCCCACAGCGAGCATCAGGGCAAAAAGCAGGGCATTCAGCAACGTCGAATCGCCCAACGCCGACAGCGGAAAGAGTACGGCGGCAGCGATACCCATGCGCTCGTTAGCCATCTTGCCATCGAGCCTCGTCATACGGAAAAACTCATAACAGCACAGACCGCTCATGACGGAAACAAAGATGGCAGTGGGCACGATACCCAAAACCAGGCACAGGATAAAGACAACGGCGTAGACGATACCGGCGGCGGCACGGGTAATAAAGCCCGCCAGCCACGAACCGCTGCCGCTCTTCGCTGCAGGCGCTCCCGCAGTGGCAGCTTTACGCGCAGGCGTCTTGGGAGCAGATGCCTTGGGACGATCGGACACGATTAAGCCTCCTCGGTCTTGCTCAGTCCACCAAACCTACGGTCACGGCCCTGATAGGCCAAAATGGCGTCGACAAGGCCCCAACGATCAAAGTCGGGCCAATAGGTATCGGTGACGTAGAACTCTGAATAAGCCACCTGCCACAGCAGATAGTTCGAAAGGCGCAGCTCACCAGAGGTGCGAATCACAAGCTCAGGATCGGGAAGACCGGCGGTATAGAGGTGGGAAGCCACCATGTCGTCATCAATTGCGCCAGGATCGATCTTACCGGCGGCAGCGTCGAGTGCGATTTGACGGACAGCGCGGGTAATCTCGGCACGCGCGCCGTAGTTGACGGCAAGCGCCAGCGTCATGCCGGTGTGATCGGCGCACTCGGCAAGACCGCGTTCAAAAACGTCACGGGTTTTCTTGGGCAGCGCGGAAATGTCACCCAAAAAGACAACGCGCACGTTTTCGCGCTTCAGAAGCGGCAGCTCGTCGATGAACGTCTTGGCAAACAGGTGCATCAAGACGTTGACCTCATGCTGCGGGCGGTTCCAGTTTTCGGTAGAAAACGCATAGGCCGAAAGCACGTCGACGCCCAGACGCACGCAGGCGGTAATAATCTCACGAAGGGAGACGATACCCGCCTTGTGGCCCTCGGTGCGTGCAAGACCGCGCGATGTGGCCCAACGACCGTTGCCGTCCATGATGCACGAGATATGGTGCGGAATGTTATTGAGGTCAAGGTCGGAAAAACCGACGCCCGCGGGGGCGTCGGCAAAGTACTCGACCAGTTTATGCTCGTCGTATTGCACCTTAGATCTCCATGACCTCGGCTTCTTTTTCCTTCAGAAGCTCCTCGACCTTGGCGACATACTCATCAGTGTGCTTCTGGACCTTAGCCTGCTCGCGACGGACATCGTCCTCGGTGAGCTCCTCATCGCGCTCGAGCTTGTTGTTGAAGTCGCGACGGATGTTACGGATAGACACCTTGGCCTGCTCGGCGTACTCGCGGCACTCCTTGACGAGCTCGCGACGGCGCTCCTCGGTGGGAGCCGGGAACGGCAGACGAACGACGGTGCCATCGGAGTTGGGGGTAATACCCAAATCGGAAGCGCCGATGGCCTTGACGATGGCGTTGATAAGCGCCTTGTCCCACGGCTCGATGAGCAGCATGTGGGCCTCCGGGGTCTTGACGGCGGCAACCTGCGTGACCGGCGTGGGAACACCGTAATAATCGACGGTGATGTCGGACAGAATGTTGGCATTGGCGCGGCCGGTACGGACCTTGGAGAAGTTATGCTTGAGGGACTCGAGCGACTTGTCCATATGGGCGGTGATGTTCTCTGCCATGCTTAATCCTCCTGATAGACGAGCGTGCCGACGGGCTCACCCGAAAGCGCGCGCTTGACGGTGTCCTCGCCATCGATGTTGAGGACCAAAATCGGCATACGGTTATCCTGGCACAGTGCCGTAGCGGTGGAATCCATAACCTGCAGACCGCGGACGAGAACCTCGTGATAGGTAATCTTGTCAAAACGGACGGCATCAGCGCACTTGACGGGATCCTTATCGTAGATGCCGTCAACCTTGGTGGCTTTAATCAGAATCTCGGCGCCGATCTCGCACGCACGAAGAGCCGCGGCGGTGTCGGTCGTAAAGTACGGATTGCCCGAACCGGCGGCAAAAATAACGACGTTGCCCTTGGAAAGGTGGTTGATGGCGCGACGGCGAATATAGGGCTCGCAGATCTCGTTCATCTGGATAGCGCTCATCACGCGGCAGGGAACATCGTTATGCTCGAAGGCATCCTGCAGGGCGAGCGCGTTCATAACGGTTGCCAGCATGCCCATGTAGTCGGCCTGAGCACGCTCCATGCCACCGGCAGCGCCTGCCATGCCGCGGAAAATATTGCCGCCGCCGACAACGACGCCGACCTCATGGCCAACGGCGAGCAGCTCCTTGACCTGCTTAGCAAGATGGTCGGTAACCTTGGGGTCGATGCCATATTGGCCGTCGCCCATCAGCGCTTCGCCGGAAAGCTTAAGAAGCACGCGTTTATATCGGATGTCGGACAAAGCGATCCTCCTTTAGATTGAACTCTCAACATTCTATCAAAGGCTCTAAGAAGAGCCATGAAAAAGCAGGCTGTGAGTAAAACCCACAGCCTGCTCATTACCAGCT
>CATYHY010000023.1 GCA_958407085.1 uncultured Collinsella sp.
AGAAGGTCGCCGCGCTTTGCGCCGACCTGGGCGTCAAGCTCACGCCGGCCGGTGCCACCTGGCCCTATGGCAAGGATCCGCGCGATACCAACATCCGCATCGCGCCGAGCTATCCCACGGTCGAGGACCTGGAGGCAGCACTCGACGTACTGGTGCTGGCCGTCAAGCTCGTCGCTGCCGAGCTTGCTCGTGCCGAGCGCGCCTAACGCCTAGGGCCCCGCAAGTCCGCGCCCAGTACTATCCGCACTTTCGATACGTAAAGGAGCGTATACATGGATTTGGGTATTTCCACCAACCCCACACCGGAGATCTACACCATTAAGGTGACCGGCGAGATCGATATCTCTAACGCCGATAGCCTGCGCAATGCCATTGACCTGGCGCTCGAGCAGCCCACTGAGGCCGTTGAGCTCGATTTTGCCCAGGTGAGCTACATCGATTCGACGGGCATTGGCGTGCTCGTGGGCGCCGCGCACCACGCGGTCGACCACGGTAAGCGCTTTAGCTGCACTAATGTGCAGCCCCAGGTGATGCGCGTGGTTCAGCTGCTGGGCGTCGACCAGGAGATTTCGATCACGGCGGCATAATCTTTGCCCCCAAAAAGGGCGTGCCGTTTGGCATATGTTTGTGATGCGCTCGGACGTTTTGGCGTCCGGGCGCTATACTTGACCGAATGAATAGACGAGTTCCGGCCGAATGGCGCGGTGCGGGCTCGACTCACATCGAGCCTTGGAGGTATGTGTGTTTGGTATTGGAGAGGGTGAGCTCGCGATCATCGTGGTCTTCGGCTTTTTGCTGTTTGGCCCGGATAAGCTCCCACAGATGGGCCGCACGATCGGCCGTGCCATTCGTCAGTTCCGCGAGACGCAGGAAAAGATGACGGCCGTTGTTCAGTCCGAGATTATCGATCCGGTAAGTGAGGCCGCTTCGGCACCGGTCAAGCCCAAGAAGACTGCCGTCGATGACGATTCCGATGCAGACGAGGATGCCGTCGAGACGGCTGCGCCCGCAAAGAAGGAGACCTTTGCCGAGCGCCGTGCCCGCCTTGCCGCCGAGAAGGCCGCGAGCGAGGCTGCCGCCGAGGGCGAGGGTGCTGCTGAGGAGTCCGAGGCCGAGGGCGCCGAGCCTGCCGCTGCCGCCGAGCCTGTCGTCGAGCCCGAGCCTGCTGCAGAGCCAGAGTCCGAGCCCGAGCCGGCAGAGCCCACGACGGCTGACCTCTACGCCCGTCGTCCCCGCAAGCGCAAGGCCGTCGTCGACCAGCTCGCTCGCGAGCTCGAGGCCGAGGACGAGGCTGCCACCGCCGACGCCTCGAAGGGAGGCGATGAGTAATGCCTATCGGACCTGCGCGCATGCCGCTCTTCGATCACCTGGGAGAGCTCCGTCGCCGCCTGACTATCGTGGTCGTGTCGGTGTTTGCCGCCGCCATCGTGCTGTATTTCGCCACGCCCGTGGTGCTCGACATCCTGGAAGACCCCATCCGCTCCTTTGTGCCGGACGGTAAGTTCTACATCACCACCACGCTCGGCGGCTTTGGCCTGCGCTTCTCGCTGGCCATCAAGATGGCCGTGGTCATGTGCACGCCCATGATCATCTGGCAGATTCTGGCATTTTTCCTGCCGGCGCTTCGCCCCAACGAGCGCAAGTGGGTCGTGCCCACGGTGCTCGCCTCGACGGTGCTGTTCTTCCTGGGCGCAATCTTTTGCTACTTCATCATTATCCCGGCAGGCTTTGAGTGGCTCATCGGCGAGACCTCTGCCGTCGCAACCGCGCTGCCCGACCTGGAGAACTACGTCAACATGGAGCTGCTCTTTATGATCGGCTTTGGTGTGGCGTTTGAGCTGCCGCTCATCATCTTCTACCTGTCCGTCTTCCACATCGTGTCCTACGCGGCCTTCCGCGGCGCCTGGCGCTACGTGTACGTGGGCCTGCTTGTGGGCTCGGCTGTGATTACGCCCGACGGCTCGCCCGTTACGCTGGGCCTCATGTATGGTGCCCTGCTCTCGCTCTACGAGATTTCGCTCGCCATTGCCCGCGTGGTCATTACCGCGCGCGAGGGCAAGGAGGGCTTGTTTGTGAGCCGTCTGGACCTGTTCTCGGACGATGAGGACGACGAGGAGTAAATCGGTATGCACGAGGTTGGCATTGTCAACGGCATACTCGATACAGTGATTCGCGCGGCGCGTGGGGCGGGGGCCTCGCGCGCCGTTTTGGTAACGCTGCGTATCGGGGATATGACCGAAGTTGTGCGCGAGGCGCTCGACTTTGCGTGGGAGACATTTCGCGATGAGGACCCGCTCACGCGAGGCTGCGAGCTTGCCGTGGAGGAAGTCCATCCACAAAGCGAGTGTCTGGACTGCGGGGAGGTCTTTGAGCACGATCGCTTCCATTGCCGCTGTCCCCAATGTGGCGGCGCCAACGTGCGTCTGCTGCACGGCCGCGAGCTCGACATCGCAAGTATCGAAATCGAAACCCCCGACGATTAGCCCGCTAGCCATCTGGTGATGGGGTATAAAGGGGCCAAAGTAAGGAGTGCCGAGTATGGCTGAGAAAACGATTGATATCGCGTCGCCGATTCTGTCGCGCAACGAGCGCCTGGCAGATCAGCTGCGACAGCGATTTAAAGAGACAAACACCTATGTGATCAATGTGCTGTCGAGCCCCGGTTCGGGCAAGACCACCACGATCCTGGGCACCAACGAGCGCCTGCGCGACAAGGCTGGCCTGCGCTGTGCCGTCATCGAGGGCGATATTGCCTCGGATGTCGACGCCATCACCATGAAGGAAGCCGGCATGCCCGCCATCCAGATCAACACGGGCGGCCTGTGCCACCTCGAGGGCAACATGATCATGGAGGCCGTTGACGCGTTCGACCAGGCGGTGGGTCTTCAAAATATCGACGTCATCTTTATCGAAAACGTGGGCAACCTGGTCTGCCCGGTCGACTTTGACCTGGGCGAGAACCTGTCCATCATGATTCTCTCGGTGCCCGAGGGCGACGACAAGCCCATCAAGTACCCGGGCATCTTCCAGCACGCCGGCGCGCAGCTGCTCAATAAGGTCGACGTGGCCCCGGCTTTCGATTTTGACATGGATAGGTATACTAGGACACTCGATGACCTCAATCCGCAGGCGCCGCGGTTTGCCGTGAGCGCGCGCAAGGGCGAGGGCATGGATGCCTGGTGCGATTGGCTCATCGGGCAGATCGAGCAAGCAAGGGCGTAAATCGGCCGCCATACGGGCGGGCGTAGCCGCAGAGACACGAGATAGGAGCCTCTTTTGAAGCTCATCATCGCCGAGAAAAACGACGCCGCGCGTCAGATCGCCGAGCGTCTGTCCACGGGCAAACCCAAAAAGGACAAGGTGTACAACACCGCCATCTACCGTTTTGAGTGGAAGGGCGAGGAGTGTGTGACGATCGGTCTCGCCGGTCACATCCTTGCGCCCGATTTTTGCGACAGCGTGCTGTTCGATAAAAAGCTGGGCTGGTATTCGGTCACCGAGGACGGCGAGATGCTGCCGGCCGACATGCCCGATGGCCTGGCTCGTCCGCCCTACGACACCAAGCGTAAGCCGTTTCTTGCCGACGGTATCTCCATCAAGGGCTGGAAGCTCGAGAGCCTGCCCTACCTCACCTGGGCGCCCGTCATTAAGCTACCGGCCGAGAAGGAGCTCATTCGCTCGCTCAAGAACCTGGCTAAGAAGTCCGACAGTGTCATCATCGCCACGGACTTCGATCGCGAGGGCGAGCTGATCGGTTCGGACGCCCTCAACAAGGTGCGCGAGGTTGCGCCGGACTTGCCGGTCGCCCGCGCCCAGTACTCTTCGTTTACCAAGGCCGAGATCACGCAGGCCTTCGATAATCTCGTCTCGCTCGACCAGAATCTGGCCGACGCCGGCGAGAGCCGCCAGCACATCGACCTCATTTGGGGTGCGGTGCTCACGCGTTACCTGACGCTCGCCAAGTTTGGCGGCTTTGGTAACGTGCGCTCTGCCGGCCGCGTGCAGACGCCGACGCTTGCCCTGGTGGTCGAGCGCGAGCGCGAGCGCATGGCGTTTGTGCCCGAGGACTATTGGCAGATTCGCGGCATGGGTGCTGCGCAGGGCGCTGCCGAGGATGACCGCTTTAAGATTGCGCACAAGACGGCACGCTTTACCGACAAGGATGCTGCTGAGACGGCGTACGGCCATGTTGACGGCGTCGCGACGGCAACCGTCGCCGCGGTGACCAAGCGCTCGCGCAAGCAGCAGCCGCCCACGCCGTTTGCGACCACCTCGCTGCAGGCTGCCGCCGCAGCCGAGGGCATCTCGCCTGCGCGTACCATGCGCATCGCCGAGTCTCTCTACATGGCGGGCCTCATCAGCTACCCGCGTGTCGACAACACCGTGTATCCCGCGACGCTCGATTTGGGCGCCGTGGTGAGTGACCTGGCAAAGATCAACCCGGCGCTGGCGCCCGTGTGCAAAAAGGTACTCGCTGGTCCCATGAAGCCCACGCGCGGTAAAGTCGAGACCACCGACCACCCGCCTATCTACCCCACGGGCGAGGGCGATCCGTCCACGCTCGACGGCGGTCAGCGCAAGCTCTACGACCTCATCGCCCGCCGCTTCCTGGCGACGCTTATGGGTCCCGCGACCATCGAGAACACCAAGCTCGAGCTCGACGTGAACGGTGAGCCGTTCGTGGCTTCGGGCGATGTGCTCGTGACTCCGGGCTTCCGCGAGGCGTATCCGTATGGACTTAAGCGCGATGAGCAGATGCCGCCGCTGGAGCAGGGCGATACGGTCGACGTGTTCGACATTAAACTCGAGGCCAAGCAGACCGAGCCGCCCGCGCGCTACAGCCAGGGCAAGCTCGTGCAGGAGATGGAAAAGCGCGGCCTGGGTACCAAGTCCACGCGTGCGAGCATCATCGAGCGCCTGTATGCCGTGCGCTACCTCAAAAATGATCCCGTTGAGCCGAGCCAGCTGGGCATCGCCATCATCGACGCGCTGACGCAGTTTGCCCCGCGCATCACGAGCCCCGATATGACCAGCGAGCTCGACGGCGACATGACCCGCGTCGAGCGCGGCGAGGACACCGAAGAGCATGTCGTGACGCACTCGCGCGCGCTGCTGGCCGGTGTGCTCGACGAGCTGCTCAAACATACGCAGGAGCTCGGCGACGCCATCAGCGACGCCGTCACGGCCGATGCGCGCGTGGGTGCCTGCCCCAAGTGCGGCAAGGATCTGGTTATGAAGACGAGCGCCAAGACCCGCGGTAGCTTTATCGGCTGCATGGGCTGGCCCGACTGCGACGTGACCTATCCGGTGCCGAGCGGCGTCAAGGTAAGCCCGCTCGAGGGCGAGGCGGCCGTGTGCCCCGAGTGCGGCGCGCCGCGCATTAAGTGCCAGCCGTTCCGCCAGAAGGCCTTCGAGATTTGCGTGAACCCCACGTGCCCCACCAACTACGAGCCTGACCTTAAGGTGGGCGAGTGCAAGGTGTGCGCCGAGGCCGGACGCCATGGCGACCTGATCGCGCACAAGAGCGAGAAGAGCGGCAAGCGCTTTATCCGCTGCACCAACTACGATGACTGCGGCGTGAGCTATCCTCTGCCGGCGCGCGGTAAGCTCGAGGCGACGGGTGAGACTTGCCCCGAATGCGGCGCCCCCATCGTGGTGGTCAACACGGCGCGCGGCCCGTGGCGCATCTGCGTGAACATGGACTGCCCGACCAAGGAGAAGAAGCCCGCCCGCGGTCGCAAGACCACGACCAAGGCGAGCACGGCCAAGAAGACGACGGCGGCCAAGAAGACGACGGCGGCAAAGAAGACTGCTGCCAAGAAGACGACCGCGAAGAAGTCGACTGCCAAGAAAGCAGCCGCCGACAAGTAGCGGCGCAGTCGAAACATTGCCCAAAACAAAAACGAGCGAGGACCTCAAAATCCTCGCTCGTTTTTTATCCGGCAGTTAGGGACGTTTCTTTTCTGCCGGCAGTTTAGGAACGTCCCTAACTGCCGGCTCGGGAACGACAAAGCGCTAGTTCACTTCGACGGGTTTGGCGCCGGGATAGCGCTCCTCAAAGTCTAGGCGGTACTTATTGTCATTGGTGCCCGCCACGTTGTCGCGCGACAGCGGCGCCACGATCTCATTCTTGTGGTCCGCAGGCTTGGCGTATTTCAGGCTGATCTCCCAGGCATCACAGATTGCGTCAATGCGGTGATTCAGGTCGTCGTACAGGGCAACGATGTCTTTCCAGGAGCTGTAGTTCTTGGAGCTCGTCGGGACGTCTAGGTCCTCGACGATGTCGTAATACTGCT
The DNA here is from genome assembly GCA_958407085.1 of uncultured Collinsella sp. GTDB lineage: Bacteria > Actinomycetota > Coriobacteriia > Coriobacteriales > Coriobacteriaceae > Collinsella. The sequence goes on from CATYHY010000023.1 coordinate 6,297, forward strand.
CGATGGTGTCCTCCGTGCGCTCGGCGACGTCGGCGAGATTTTGACGGGTGGTTCGATCCTCTTCCAGATAGCTGCCGTTGAAGTTCTGTGCGCAGCCACGGACGTAGTTGTCGAGGTCTTCGAGCAAGTCGTAGTATTCGCTCAGTCGGCGGTAGAGGTTCTGCTCGGAGAGCGTTGCTTCGCCGCCATCCTCGTCGTCATCGTCATCATCGTCGTACAGGCTGTTGGGATCGCCGAGAGGCTTTAGGTCATCGTCATCGACGTCATGGTGCAGCTTAGCTACCTCGGCAGTCGTCTGCGTGGCGGCGTTGTCGAAAGGCTTGATCACAAAGAAAACGACCAGGGCGATGATGATCGCCACCAGCACAACGATAACGGCGATAAGCGGCCCGGTGCCGCTCTTTTTGGGAGCGGGGGTCTGTGGCGAAGCGGGCGCGTATGCGGGAGCCGGCTGCTGTTGGGGCGAGCCGCTCGCGACGGGTATGCGCTGCGTGGTCTCGACGGCCGCGGGGCCTGCGGCGGGGTCGGGGCGATAGGCGAGGGGGTCGTCCGCCTTGGCTTGCGGCGTATCGAGGGAACCGGTCTGCTCGAAAGCGGGCTGGCTATCGCTCGCGGCTGTTTGCTCAACGGGTGCACCGCACGAGGTGCAGAACTTGGCATTATCTGCAAGAAGCTTGCCGCACGAGGCGCAATACCGAGACATTGCCACTCCTTTCGCCACATTTCAATGCAATACGACGATTATACCCAGCGTCCAAAATTCTCCATCATAAGTTGCGGTGAAATAGGGACTGTTTGGCGGTCTCAGAGCTTCAATCAGTCCCTATTTCACCGCAACTTCGGGGATGCCTCGATGGCTAGGTTGGATTTGGGACGCGCCGAGCACTGGGGTATCATGGCTTGGTTGATATATCTGCATTTACGCGCCTTGTAGGAAGGGGCTGCGCCCATGGCTTTTGAGCCCGCTCAACATAGCTTTATCACGCTCGAGGGCGTCGATGGCGCCGGCAAGTCCACGCAGGCGCGCCTGCTTGCCCGCGCGCTCGAACTCGCTGGCTACCAGGTTGTGAGCCTGCGCGAGCCGGGCGGTACCGCCATCAGCGAAAAGATCCGTGCTCTGCTGCTCGACCCCGCCAATACGACGATGGGAGACACCTGCGAGTTGTTGCTCTACGAGGCCGCGCGCGCCCAGCTGGTGCACGAGGTCATCGCGCCTGCCCTTACTGACGGCAAGGTGGTCCTGTGCGACCGCTTCTACGATTCCACAACTTGCTATCAGGCGTTTGCCGATGGCCTCGATCGCCAGATAGTACGCGATGCCAACAACCTGGCCGTCGCGGGGACGCACCCGGCGCTCACGCTCGTCTATCACATCACGCCCGAGCAGGCGGCGCTGCGCATGGCAGCCCGTGGCGCGGCAGATCGCATGGAGGCTAAGGGCATGGCCTTCCAAGAGCGTGTCTACCAGGGATTTTGCGCCATCGCCGCCGAGGAACCAAACCGCGTAAAGCTCATCGACGCGACCGCGTCCATCGAGGACGTCTTCGCGCGGACGGTCGAGCAGGTTCGCGTCTACGGCCTCGACATTTCCCAGGACGCCGTCACCGCCGCGCTTGCCCAGGAGGCCGAGTAACATGGCCCCCGCTCAGACAAGCCTGCTGGCCAAGCTTGACACCCAAGAGCGCGTGCGCGACTTTTTGACCAATGCCGTCGCCAGCGGTCGCGCATCGCACGCCTACCTGTTTTTGGGCGCGCCCGGCGCGGGCAAGCTCGACGCCGCGTGGGCGCTCGCCCAAGCCTTCCTGTGCGAGCAGGATGGCTGCGGCTCATGCGATAGCTGCGTGCGCGTCGCCCGCCATACGCACCCCGACGTGCACTATTACACGCCCGAGAGCGCCACGGGCTACCTCATCGCCCAGACGCGCGAGCTACTCGACGACGTACCCCTGGCGCCCATCCGCGCCAAGGCCAAGGTCTACATCATTGACCGTGCCGAGCAGCTGCGCGCCAACACCGCCAACGCACTGCTCAAAACACTCGAGGAGCCGCCCGAGGGCGTTATGTTTATCTTGCTGGGCACCTCGGCAGACGTGATGTTGCCCACCATCGTGAGCCGCTGCCAGTGCGTGCCGTTTCGGCTGGTGTCACCCGCCGTCGCCGCGCACGCCGTGAGCCGTGCCACTGGTCAGGATATCGCGCGTTGTCGCATGGCCGTCGCCGTGGCGGGCAGCCCCACGCGCGGCATCGAGTTCCTTAAGAGTGCCGAGCGCCAGGACGCCCGCCGTCAGATGGTCCGTGCCATCGACTCACTCATTGCCGCCGACGAGGCCGACGTGCTCAGCCGCGCCAAGTCGCTCATCGTCGCCGTTAAGGCGCCGCTCGCCGAGGTCAAGTCCACACAGGAAAAGGTGCTCGAGCAAAACGCCGACTACCTGTCGCGTGGAGCATTGAAGCAGCTTGAGGACCGCAACAAGCGCGAACTCAACGCGCGCGAGCGTTCGGGTATCATGGAAGCGCTGGCGAGCGCGCGGACGCTCATGCGCGATGTGCTGCTGACACTTCAGGACGAGGCAGCCGACGTGGTGAACGAAGACGCGTGCGACACGATCGGGCGGCTTGCCGCCGCGACCAATGTTGCGGGTGCCACACGGGCGCTCGAGGCAGTCGCGACCGCCGAGCGCAACATCGCTAGAAACGTTACTCCCCAGCTGGCCATCGAGGTCATGCTGTTCGATATCAGGAAGGCACTGAAATGCCGTTAGTCGTACCCGTTAAGTTTACCTACGCCTCGCGCGACCTGTGGTTCGATCCGCAGGATCTGGATATCCTCGAGGCCGATTATGCCATTTGCTCTACCGAGCGCGGAACCGAGATCGGCCTGGTTACGGCCGATCCCTTCGAGGTGCCGCAAGACGAGATCGGTCAGCCGCTCAAGCCCGTGCTGCGCGTGGCGAGCGACATCGACCTGCAGCTTGCCGACGATCTGGCCATTCAGGGCGACGAGGCCATGGTCGACTTCCGCCGCCTGGTCAAGGAGCTCGACCTCGAGATGAAGCCGGTCGGCGTCGAGTACCTGTTTGGCGGCGAGAAGGCCGTGTTCTACTTTGCGGCCGAGGAGCGCGTCGATTTTCGCCAGCTCGTCAAGGATCTGTCCTCGACGCTGCACATTCGCGTCGACATGCGCCAGATCGGTGTGCGCGACGAGACCCGCCTGGTGGGCGGCTATGCCCAGTGCGGCCAGGAGCTCTGCTGCACGCGCTTTGGCGGACAGTTTGAGCCGGTTTCGATCCGCATGGCAAAAGAGCAAGACCTGCCGCTCAATTCCTCCAAGATCAGCGGCGTGTGCGGTCGTCTGATGTGCTGCCTGCGCTACGAGTTCGAGGCCTACAAGGACTTTAAGAGCCGTGCGCCCAAAAAGAAGACGCTCATCGATACGCCGCTTGGCAAGGCGCGTATCCAGGAGTATGACACGCCGCGTGAGCAGCTGGTGCTGCGCCTGGAGAACGGCAAAGTCTTTAAGGTCAACCTGGCCGATATGACGTGCTCGGAGGGCTGCAAAAAGAAGGCCGCCGAGCAGGGCTGCAACTGCCGCCCCGACTGCGTGACGCGCGACGTGCTCGAGCGCATTGAGTCGCCCGAGATGCGTCTGGCGCTCATGGAGCTCGATCGCGAAAACGGCGTCGATGTGGGCGATGGCCTGTCGAGTGCCGACCGTCTGGCCGGCACGTCGATGCCCAAGCGCCGTCGTCGCGATGCTGAATCCGATGCTCGCGCCGGTCAGGGTCAGGGCGAGGGCCGTGGCCGCGGAAAGGGCCGCGGTAAGGCCGAGGCACCCGAGGCCGAGGAGGCCGCCGGTGGCCGTCGCCGTCGCAAGCGCGCGGGCTCGGGCGATGCTACCGAGGTTGCAGCCGCGGGCAAGAACGCTTCTCGCGAGCGCGAGGTTCAGCAGCCCCAGCAGCAGAATCGCGGCGGTGGCATGAACCCCACACGTCGCCGCCGTCGTCATCTGTCGAGCGAGGAGCGCGAGGACGCCTTTCGCGCCGCAGCTGCTCGCGAGGCCGGTGCCGCTTCCAAGGGCGCCTCGGCCTCCGATGCGCCTGTCGACAAGGGCGGCAAGTCACGTGGCGAGGAGGAGCGCGCGCCGCGTCCGCGCCGTCGCCATTCCTCGGGCGCGCAGCAGAAGCCCTCAGTGCCCTCCGTGGCCGATCAGGTCTCGGATGGCGAGGTCAAGGTCACGCGCCGTCGTCCCGGAGATGGCGGGGGAGCGGCTGCCAAGGCTTCGCGTGGCGCCGCTCGCGACGAGCGCGAGCCGCGCGAGGATCGCGGTGGCGAGGGCTCGGCCGACCAGGGTCAAAAGCGCCGTCGCCGTCGCCGTTCCCGCAAGCCGCGCCAGGATGGTGGCGAGGGCTCGACCCCGTCTTCGTCCGCACCACAACCGCCTGCCGGCGAATAACGCCCGCGAGCGGATTTAGCCCGCCTTGCCCCGAGCGCATCGGGGTATCATAGCGCCGAATCAACAACCCTCCCTGCGGCCGAACGTAGGGAGGGTTGTGTCTTGAAGAGCCATCTGAACATATTGAGCTGTTTGCAGGGTGCCGGTGCCCTACCGTTTGCGGACGAATTGCTACCGTTTGCCGAGTGGGTGGCACGCGAGGCGCTCGAGGCATTGTCGCCAACACGATGTGCCGGCTGCGAGCGCGCCGGTGCGCTTATTTGCCAAGACTGCCTTGCCGCGTTCACGCTCATCGACCCACGTCATAGCTGCACCCGATGCAGCGCCCCGTTTGGGGATTTGCTGTGCACTGAGTGTTCGGTCGAGGGCACGTCCTCGGCAATGACGGAGGCGCTCGACCGCTGCCTGGCGTGCGCCGTCTATGCGCATCCGCTGCCGCGCATCATTAAAGCGTACAAGGATGCGGGCGAGCGACGTCTGGCTCCGTATCTGGCGGAGCTGCTCTACGACACCGCCCTGCATGCCCAGGTCGTAGCGCCCGATCGCTATGGAGGTGTGCTGTCCGGTGCGGATGCGGTGGTGTTTGTGCCTGCGACGGCGGCAGCGTTTCGGCGGCGTGGTTTTGATCATATGGAGGCTATTGCGCGTCCATTTTGCGAGCTGTCGGGTGTTCCCCTGCTCGATGCTCTCGTCAAGTACGGGCATGGCGACCAGCGTGAACTCGGTCGTGAAGAACGCCGTGAACGCGCCCGAGGCATGTATGAGACCGTTGAGGACGTGCAGGGCAAGCGCCTGCTGCTTATCGACGACGTTATCACTACGGGTGCGACGATGGCCGCGGCTTCGGCGGAACTCAAGCGCGCCGGCGCTGCGGCCGTTGATGGCCTCGCTATCGCACGCGTTTGGTAGGGGTGGTTCAGATGGCAATAAAGATCGGGCAGCGTGGCAAGCCTGCAAGCGAGCAGCTGGCTGCTTCCGTAATTTTGACGGGTGCCTCGGCGCTGCGCATGATGCGCGCCGAGCGCCGGCAGATGGGCTACATAAGCTGGAAGGACCTTAATCCCGATGAAGAGCGCCGTGTGCTGCGCACGTCGTCGCCCTCGACCGAGGACATCTATCTTCCCGATTTGGTGCGGATTGGGGCCGCAAGCGGCGAGGTGCAAGAGGATTTGTGCTTGCTGGTAGGATCTGCAGCGCAGCGCCGCCGTATTCTTGGCGTGAGCTGGTCCGTATGCTCCGAGTTGCCCGCCGGCTCGATTCTAGAGGTGGAACCGGGGGTGTACAGTCTATCTCCCGAGGCCCTTTGCGTAGCCGTCGCGCGCGAGGTCGGCTGCATCCAGGCATTTGCCCTGGCCCAGGAGCTGTGCTCTAAGATTTCACTGAGTGACCGCGGGAAGTATCTGCCTCCCTACACCTCGCCTGTCGTGAACAAATTGGCAAAGGACAAAGACCAGCCGCCAGATGTCGGTTACTTTGAGGTCGAGTCCGTGCTGACACCCGATTGCCTGGTAGATTACCTCGCGGCATGCAAGGGGAATGTGGCCAAACAGCTGCTGCGCCTGTGTCCCTACCTGTCAGAAAATCTGCGCTCGCCCATGGAGTGCATCATGCTCGCTCTGTTTTCGCTTCCGTTTTCCTATGGCGGATTTGCCTGCGGTCCCTTTAAGACCGACTACAAGATCGAGTTCGATGACCGTGCGCAGGCAATCTCGGGGATGCCGCATGCAGTTTGCGATGCGTATCAGGAAGCAGCCCAGTTTGACCTGGAATACAACGGTGAGCTGGGCCATTCCTCCCGGAGGGGACGTATCCATGATGAAAAACGCAACACGGGCTTGATTACTATGGGAATCGAGGTCGCGACGGTCAATAACGAGATGCTCTGCGACATGGAAGCAATGGAGGCGCTCGCATGGCGCATGCACCAGCGTATGCGAAAGCGGTACCGGAATCGTGTCGATGCCCGCAGGAAAAAGCAAGAGGCGCTGCTTAACACGCTGCGGGCGTGTTTTGGGCTTAAACCCGCCTAACAATGCTCTGAAACAGAGGGTTGGATATATGCTCTGGCCAAAATATAGCAAATATGAGTACTGCTACAAATTCAGTAACAGCAAAATCAGGGATTTTGGGACTGGAAGAGGGGGTAAATTAGAAAGTTATTAAACAAATGTGGAATATTCTGGCATCAATCTGACGTTATAGAGCGTGAAAACAGCTTGCAGAGCCAAAAACTCCTGCTACTAAATTGGTAACAGTACTCATACTTGCTATTTTTTGGCCACGGCGCCCTAAGACGGGTGTGTTGGGGCTTTCCATAGGGGAGCGACGGGCTCAATCAGAGCACGTGCGGTCCGTCCTGACCTGCGAAATCTGTACTCGCGATGCGAATAACGCCCCTAACCTTAAACTTTAGCTTGAACTTAGCTATAATGCGCTTCGTTCCTACCAGGCTGTGGTTGCGGACGGACGAAATGCCCGTCCTAGTCCAAGACAGACGCGGTCAAAGGGATCCACGTAAGCGACCGCGTGCGCGCGGCGCGATCATGGCGCGTCCTAGATGTAAGCCGCACCGTCCGTTCGACTTTCTTTGGGGCAATACCGCCTCGCGGGCGAGCGGGCCAGTCGTGAAGGTGGCTGCGGCCTCCCGAGCAAACACCCCGGTGCGCAAGTGTGGGGTCAAATACCAGGTCAGCTGGTGGGAACAACCTGATATTCCGTGCAACGCACGGATCGTATACGACACAGAAGGTAGGGTAGTGGACATGGTGAGGGGCAGCTTGATGCACGCGGCTCGGTTAGGTGCTGGGACCGCAGCGGTCATCGCCGTTTTGGGCCTGAGCGGATGCGCGTTCAACCCGCTGTCTACGTTCACGACTCCCACGATCGACCAGATCGAGTACGAGACCGTCACGCCGGCGGTGTCGGACGACGCCCTGGTCACTCCCGGAACCCTGACGGTCGCCCTCGATACTTCCGATGCGCCGCAGGCCATGCAGGACGCCGACGGCGAGCTCGCGGGGTATGCGGTTGACGCCGCCCGCGCCCTCGCAAGCCGCATGGGCCTTAAGGTCTCCTTTGTCGATGCGTCTTCGGCAGGTTCCGCGCTCGGCGACAAAAAGGCCGATATCTTTATCGGCGAGATTAACTCCACGGACGGGGACATTAGCTCGCTCGGCACCTGCCTGTACGATGCCACTTCCGTGTTCGGTAAAACTAGCGATGGTGGGTCGCTAAGCGTTTCCACCGATACCCTTAACACGTCCACCCTGGGCGTTCAGATGTCCTCGGCCTCGCAGGAGGCGCTTGCTAAGCAGAGCATCACCGCCAACCAAAAGACCTACTCCAACATCAACGAGTGCTTTGAGGCGCTCGAGTCCGGCGAGGTCGACTATGTGATCTGCGACTCCACGGCCGGCGGCTACCTTGCACGCCTGATGAGCGAGGTCTCCTATGTCGGTGCGCTCGAGGCGCCCTCGACGCTTGGTGTTGCGGGCGCCTCGTCCAATGACGAACTGTGCCGTGCCGTGAGCGACGCCCTCGACGACATCACGGTCGACGGTACGCTCGAGGCAGTCCACTGCGTCTGGTATGGCACGATGCCCTACGACCTCACCACTAAGACGGTTTCGGGCGCTAGCGTGCAGCCGGGTGACTCTGAGTCCAGTGAGACCATGTCCTCCGGCAGCGAGTCCTCCGATTCCAACAATGAGACCGCATCCTCCGAGGACAACTCGTCCAGCCAGGAAGGCACCATCACCGACGACGACATTAACAAACTCAATAGCTAGTTATTGCTAGGGGTGGTGTCTCCTATACGTTGGAAAGGACACTTCTTCACGGTTTCAACACGCACTGCCGGGCTTCTCCAATAGGGGAGTCCGGCTTTTTCATCCCTATAAAACCAGCAGGTCAAAGCTAATTTTCGGGACCAAATACAAATCTGTCGGCTCCCTCCTATAGCGCACTTTGCCACAGAAAAGTGCGAGACTTCGGTATGCGGTATC
>CATYHY010000024.1 GCA_958407085.1 uncultured Collinsella sp.
TATCACACTTTTTGATTGGCAAACCTAACAAATTGTTTGTTGCCGTAATCGGTACTTTTTCGCCGCCGAACGGTCATGAATTGCCTTGTTGATGGATTTGTTTGCGAACAGATGTGGTTTATGGCAAAGTGTGCCCAAACTAATTTTTAGGAAGGCACCCATGACCCCCGCACAGATTGAGTTTTACAAGCGCCTCGCACACGGCCTGGCGCTCCAATTTGGCCCCAACTGCGAAGTCGTCGTCCACGATCTGGAGACCGAGGACGTGGACCACTCCATCGTAGTGATCGAAAACGGTCACGTCAGCGGGCGCAAACTGGGTGACGGCCCCAGCCATATTGTGTTTGAGTCCATGCACGAGGGCAGCACCGACGTACACGACCGCGAGCCATACCTCACCAAAACCACCGATGGCAAGCTGCTCAAGTCCTCGACGATCTTTATCCGCAACGATGAGGGCAAACCCGTCGGCATTTTGGGCATCAACTTTGACATTACGCTTATGAAGGCTTTTGAGCGTTCGCTCGACGCCTTTACCGGCACCGGCGGCACGGGCTATACCGAGCCCGAGCCTATTACCAAGAACATCGGCGACCTGCTCGAGGACCTGCTGCACGAGTGCGAGCAGTTTGTGGGCAAGCCCGCGGCACTCATGACCAAAGACGAGCGCATTCGTGCCATTGGCTACCTCGACCGTCGCGGCGCCTTTCTCATTTCCAAGTCGAGCGAGCGCGCCTGCGAGTTCTTTGGCATCTCCAAGTACAGCTTCTATAGCTACCTCAATGAGGCCAAGGCGGCGGCCGGCGACAAGTAGGTACTCGCCCGGATTGCCCCTCCCCCTTTTGGGTGCGAGTTCTGGAAAGCACGAATCCAAGACCGGGCCGCTTGGGAAGTTCCATATAATCGATGTCATTAGTATTTCGAAAGGATGGAACAGAATGGCGTTGAGCAAGGCATCATGCACCGGTCGCGGATTGATTCCGGCAATTGGTGGACATGTGCACCGCATGTTCGATGAGGGTGAAGACGACCTGTTTTCGCTAAGCCTTGACGACGTGATGGATGATCGCCCGTGGACCGCCGACGAACTCATGGGCGGCGGGGCTCGCCCGTCAAGCCCCGATCCCACACTTGCGCCTAAGCCCGTATCTGTACCGACTCCTGCGCAGTCGCCTGTTTCGACGCCAGCGCCTACGCCCGCACCCACTTCGGCGCCCACGCCCGCTCCCCGCCCCGCAAGCGACCCGTCCGAGACTGCGGCATTTCTCGCTGCAGCGACGCAGGGCAAATCGGCCGACAGCACCGTTATGTACAGCGCCCAGCAGTTGCCTGTTCCTGCGGCACGCAAGCCTCCGGTCGCAAGGCTCGATGAGCCCGTTGCCCATCAGGTTGCCTACGATTCCTGGGCTGCAGCCGATCTGGATGAGACCTCTACCGGCATGCCGGCGCTCGATGTTCCAGTTAACCCGCTTTTTGCCGCCAACACGAGCGCCGCGGACTATGAGGGCGGTGCGGCATATTCCGATTATTCCGATGGCTATGCTGGCAACGGTCGCATCGAGACCGAGGATTATGACACCGCATCGAGCGATTATCTCAACGATCCGTACGCTGCCACGCCTGCACCGGAATATGACCCGGAGGCCGCGCCCGCACCGGCATATACCAAAAGCACGGGCGAAGAGCGCTTCGCCGATTATTACGCCGAGGAAAAGGCGCTGCGTTTCTCGGAATTTCCGCAGGCAGTCAAGGTTGCCTTTATCGCCATTATCATTGCCCTGCTCGGCGTCATTGCGTTTGAGGGATTCCAGCTGTTCCGCGGCCCCACCCAAGCGGAGTCGGAGACCCAGCAAAAAGAGGACGATAACCAGTACCTGGACATCAACACCCTCAAGGGCGACCCCAACGACGGAGACGACGAGTAGCGAGAGCTGAAGGCGGCCGCAGGATCCCGCATCCAGCACCGGCTTCTAAGTGCTGTTTTGTCATCCAGCCACACTTTTCCGAAGTTTTAAGGTGCCTATTTCGACACTTTTCCGGATGAAAGCCGAATAATCACTTGGGAAACTAACGCCGTTCACACGTCATTTCACAGGCGGCGTTTGATTTCCGTCCGTACACGCCGATAGACTTCCTCTTGCCCGCAAAGAGCGGGCGCGTTTTATCCAGAGTCGGGGTAGAGAGTTGGCTCCACGATCCCGACGCCAACCGGCCAAGAGGCACGGTGGCCCTGCCAACATCGATGAAAGGAGTCCGTATGGACAATTTCTCCGTGCGCAGCGAGCGCAACTTCCACAACTTGGACGCACAGCCAAAACCCATGCATCTTCTGGACAAGCCGAATGGCTACGCCTCGGCCATGATCAAGAGTAGTCTCTCCCACCAGATGCGCTTTACGGTGCAGGTGCTCGAGAAAGAGCTCTGCGACGCCGGCGACCCGCACGTGCTGCAGATCAAGCTGCTCGGAGACGACTTGCGTGAGCCGTCTAGCTGGAAGCTCTTTGCCGACGGCGCGTGCGTCGCAAGCGGCTCGGGCGACTTTGCCCGCGAGTGCTTCTGTGAGGGAGCTGAGGTGTTCCTGGACCTGTGCCGTGACGCCGTACGCGCGGCCGAGCTGCGGCAGTGGAGCGAAAGGGAGTATGAGCTGTTGAGTGCGGCCCGCGGGATTGCGATGGTGTAGGCAGACAGACCAGACAGCTCGTCATACTGGTTGACGCTTCGATTCAAACAGCAGTGCGAAGTCGCGCTTACAGCCCTGCCATGCCAAACCGAATGGCGTTCTCAAAAGGCCTACCTCCCCTCCGCCTTCAGCCTCAGCAGCAGGTCGCCCAGCTCGGGGCACTTGCTAGAAAGGCGCGTCTGAGCTCGCTCGCCCATCCCCCACCGCTGGCGGACTTCCTGGGCGCGCGGGCTCACGCGGTAGTCCCCGTCCATCACCTGCTTGAGCAGCTTGGCGGTCACGCGCGCATCGGCAAGGGCGCTGTGGGCGTGACCCGTCGACTCGTCGAACTCGATGCCAAACCACGTCGCCGCGTCACTCAAAGAGACGCACCCGTGGCTGCCCACGTCCATGATCGAGGTGTAAAACGCCTGCAGGTCGGCCCAATCCGTAGGAAATGCGGAAAGATCGATGTGCTTTGCCTGGCACTCGGTCAAAAGCTGTCGACGGTCCGCCCCGCTCCAGCAAACTACCTGTGCGGAGTAGCGACCGATCCAATCGCTGAGCCTTTTGATTACCATGTAGAGCGGATCGGCCATCGCAGTGTCCACGGCCGATATCCCCGTAAGCTCGCGGACGGAAAACGCAACGCCTTCGGTAAATTCCGTCTGCACAAACTGCGAGAACTCGCCCATAACGTTGCCGTGGTAATCGAGCTTGACGGCGCCGACCTCGATAATCTCATTACGCAGCCCACGTCGCTGGCGCTGCTTTGGCACCGGCGCAAACTCAAAGTCCAGCACAATCTGGCGCGCAAAGTTCGTCGTATCGATAGCCGAGATACACGGCGTCTTTTCAGCTGACACGGTTAGGGCCTTTCTCCGTTGCTTGCCGCTTGTTACATAAGCGGCTACATTGCCGTAAGGTTAGGCGCTCGTGCGGACATGAAATCGGAGCGCAATGCCACGCGCGCCAGGCACACGCCATGCAGACGGCCCCAAGAGAGTCGCCCGCTCTATTCAAATGCATGAAAAAGATTTAGGCCCGGTGACTTGAATCAGCGGTCATCCCGGGCCCATCAGAGCTCGTAGAGCTCTTGGTTGCTTTGGTCTCGCTCTTCACGGCGCTTATCGAACTTTCCGAGGCACTCAAGCAGCATTCGAAGCATAACAAGTCGCTGCCATTAAGGCACTGACCTCTTGACCAAGCAACGGCGCTGCCCAGCTATCACCCTTGGGCTGCCGTCAACTTTATGCTATCCGCGAGCATCTGGTTTACCAAATGGATTTTCGGTAAAGGAAGCACGGCACGCCCGCAAAACCACTACGCCCCAAGTGCCGCCATGGGAATCACCGCCACGCCGTCGTCGCGTGTGTAGGCAATGCTCCCCTTTCCAACCACGACCGCCAAAAACGCCGGCGCGGCATTCTGGGCGGCAGGATTGGAGAGCACTTTCCTCTCCAGCGCCTTGAGATTTCTCGCTCCATCGTCTGCTTTCGCATCACTCAGCTTGACCTCGATGGCTCCCCAGCGCCCGTCGTGCTCAACGATCAGATCGACCTCAAGGCCCTTCTCATCTCGGAAATAATGGACACTGTTGTCGACACCGCCGTAGGTGGAAAGGAACACGCGCACGTCGCGCAGGACGAGATTCTCAAAGAGCATCCCCAGCGTTTGCATATCGCCAAGCAGCCGCTCAGGGGTAGCCCCCAGCAACGCCGCCGCAAGTGACGGGTCACAGAAGTAGCGCTTGGGGCGCACGCGAACGCGGGCCTTCGAGCGCATGGGCGGCTCCCATCCGCACAGGTCCTCGGTCAGCTTGAGCCTGTTGAAGAGGTCCAAGTACGCAGCGATGGTCCTCTCGTCGGGGCCCGCCTCACCGTACGAGGCGTCCTTTACGAGCGTCTTGTACGTGACAGCCTGGCTCTCGTTCATGGCAAGAGCTCGCAAAAGGCCGTGTGCAAGCTCGGGCGACATGCCCTCGTCCAGCACGTTGACGTCGAGCACCGAGTGCACGTACTGGCTTGCCGTCTCTCGCGCAAGATCTTCCGAAAGCCCAAGATTTGCAGGCCAACCGCCCCTGCAGCACCAGCGGGCGACGTCATCCACCGTGCTCTCGCGACGCTGAGGGGCAAAATCCTCGCCCTTAAAGAGGCTTGCCAGTGACACGAGCGGCTCGCCGTCGCCCGACTCACACAGGGCCATGGGGCGCATTGACAGACGGGCGATCCTACCCGTGCCGGAATGACGAACATGGCTGCGCTCCTCGCTTTTGAGCGCGGTCGAGCCCGTGAGCAAAAGTGTCCCCCGTTCGTTGCCGTTCGCGTCCACGAAACGCCGGGCGGCATCCCAAACCTCGGGCACCTCCTGCCATTCATCGACCAGGTGTGGCGCATCGCCGATGAGCGCCAGGCTTGGGTCGACCTCTGCCGCCGCACGCTGCGCAGGCTCATCGAGCCTGGAGACGCTCGCCGAGCGAGAGAGCGCCGTCCAGGTCTTGCCGCACCATTTGGGGCCGTTGATCTCCACACAGCCAAACGCCCGCATAAGGGTGTCGAGGCGCTCCTCTATGAGCCGGGGCCTATATCCCTTTTGGGTCAATCTCTTTGGTGCATCCATAGACGGCCGTCCCTCTCTATCACGCGATATGCGAAATTACGCCATTCTCAATGCTGATTTTACGCTACTTTCAATGTAGTTTTTACGCCATGACAGATGTAGTTTTTACGCCATTTTCATTGAAGGTTTTACGCTTGGCATCCTTAGCGCGACCCATTCCGAGCATCACATCAGAGCGTGCTTGGTTATCTCCGCTCGCACATCTCGGCAAACGAAATCAGCTTGGCATCTCCCCTGCTCGCCGCAGCTTCCTGACATCCTTGCGTAAAGCCTCGCTTCGAGAAGATCGCATAGCTTTTGTGCTGCCGTCTAAAGAGCTCGCTGCGGTGCACGAGCTTTTGCAGCACGTCTTCGCCCACCGGTTCATTGCGCCATTTGCACTCCGCAAACAGCGCAGTGCCCTCGCCATCGTCAACAATCAAGTCGATTTCTTCCTGCGTATGCGTGCGATTATCCGTCCCCCACCAGCGCCCGACGCTCGCCGGAACCACATCGAGCTGGCCCGCTCGCGCGAGTTCGTACACGTATTGTCTGCATATAAGCTCAAAGACCGTACCCATGTAATCCGATACGTGTGGCTCAATGCGCTTATACGCCATCTCGGCCATATCGTTTTGAATCAGCCCGATGTTCTGCGGAACAAACTTGTACCAGAACCTAAACATCTGGTCGCTCAGCAGATACACGGCTCGCTTATTGCTCGTCTCGTTTAGGGGCAGCTCGCGCTCGACAATCCCAAGCGACGCCAGCTTATCCACATAGCTCTTTACGTTGCTCGCAGGGATTCCCGTAGAGCTCGCAATCTCCGAGATCCTCGAGCGCCCCTGGGCAATTGCCTGCACGATCGCATCATATTGCTCGGGATTGCGGCACTCTTGCAACAGCAGGTTACTCGGCTCCTCAAAGAGATAGCCCGTAGGAGTAAGAAAAAGACGTTTGATGTTGTCCTTGAGCGATACGGCAGGATCGACTTTCTCGATATATGCAGGAATGCCGCCCGTCATGCCATAGCAAACTGCAGCGTCTTCGCGACTCATGCTCTGCCACAGGCCGAGGGTCGTCATAAAATCGAGCGGCATGATCTTAAACTGGGCCGTACGCCTACCGTATAGCGGGCTCTCGTAGCCCAACACCTGTTCCTCCATAAACGAAAGAGACGAGCCGCATAGAATCAGCATGAGCCTGGTCTCTTTGTACAGGTGATCAATCTTGTCTTGCAGCAACGAGCTGATCTCGGGATTCGATTGGGCGAGATAGGGATACTCGTCAATCACGACAATCAAACGTTCCGTGCGAGCCATGGTGGCCAATGCATCAAACGCCTCGTCAAAACTACGAAACGACACGCCAGCAACACCAACGGAGCCCGCAAGTATCGCCTGGCTAAAGCCATGCAGGTTTGCCTCTGCATTGGTACGACGAGCTTGAAAGTAAATAGCCTTCTTGCCTTGGATAAACTCTGTGATAAGACGCGTTTTACCCACGCGACGGCGGCCGTAGATTACGGGCATCTCAAAGGAGCCCGTGCCATACAGTCGATTGAGCTCGGACATTTCCGCCGTTCTTCCGATAAACATAGGGCCATCCTTCCTTTACGTTATAGCTAGCTATATTATACCTTTCTATAATATAGCTAGCTATAACGTAATTCGACAAGCGGAGCACGCAAAAGGAGCGGTACACCAGCGCACGTGGACCGTTCCGGAAAGCGCGTCCCGTTCCGAGCGGCAATTCCGGGTCACGGTTTCCTCAGGTACAAGACGACGATCCGCCGCCCTTATCACATGCCTTCAAATATGCGATCCAGAAACACAAAACAGCAGATAGAATGCTCTTTTTCAAAAAGTACACGTCCCGAAACTTACCAAGACTTCATATCTAGCTACCGTTCAAGGTCGCCGATTACCGTCCGCCGATTCGGATGTAAAAATGTCGCCGAAAACAGGCCATCTACCTGCATGGTTAGATTTTGGTCAGCTTTTGGTCAGCTGGGCAGCAAGTTGCGGCTGATACGTTTTTGCTACCCAAAAAGGAGGCGGTAGTTCATGACCCATTGCAATGACCAATTCATCGACCAGCTGTTGGACCAAGCCGAACAAGAGGGGCGCTGTCTGATTCCCCCGAGCACGGCGATCCGAAAAGCGCTCCTTCGGCGCACCGGCGGCACGGTTGTCTCGCCCATGCCGGGGTTGTTTGCGCGAAAAACGCGCTGGGATGAACTCAACCGAGCGCAACGCCATTGCGAAATCCTCCGCGCCCTTGCGATCATCCACCCCGATTGGACGTTCTGCTCGTTTTCGGCCGCCTGTCTGCTGGGGCTCGAGGTCTCGTGGCGACACCTGAATGTCGTGCATGCCTGCAGCTCGACAAAGCCGTCGGCTCGCCCGGGCGCGCATATTCAGCGGCACCAGATTGAGCCGGCCGGAGCAATACGCAGAGCCGGCATATCGGTAACGCCGCCCATCCGAACGGTCACAGATTGCCTGCTGCAAACTGGTTTTGCCGACGGCATGCCCATTGCCGATTCGGCGATCTCAAAGCTCGGCCTTACGCGAGAGCAGTTGATGGAGGCCGTCGAGCAACGAGCGACCGCCCGCAATGGTCGCGCGATTCGTACGGCCCTCACAACGCTTCGATATGCCGACGTCCGCGCCGAGAGCGGTGGGGAATCGGTCGCCCGAGCCGTCATAATCGAGACCGGTTTTGCGCCCGACTGGCTTCAATACGAGCTGACGGACCCCTTCGATTCGGCCAAGCCCATACGAACGGACTTTGCCTGGGAGCGCCAGGCGCGGGAACTCACGCTGGGCGAACTCGACGGGCTTGTCAAATATACCGACCAGGCCATGCTAGCCGGACGCACCACCGCCGAGGCGCTCGTTGCCGAACGACAGCGCGAGGCGCACCTATCGCTCTACGGCCACCCTCTGCTGCGCTTTACCATGAACGAGGTCCGCTCGGCAGGAATGCTCGCCAAAAAGCTGCAGACAGCAGGCATCCGGCAGACCGCTCTACCGACATGGCTCAACGATATTGAGCTGTAGGAGCTGCTGAGCTTATGCCCGCCTGCCCACCAAACTGGGACACACTTTCCGGTTGGCAGCACCCGCGGAAACCATGTCCCAAATTGAGCGCTCAAAACGGGATGCACTTTCCGGATGGCGGGCCTAGCGGAAAGCACGACCCGTTCCGAGACCGAATTCCGGGACGCCGTTTCCGCTTGAGGCTTCAACCGGAAAATGCATCCCACGCTGGAGCCATATTCCGGGACACAGTTTCCGCCTGAGGCCGATCCGGAAGTTGCATCCCATTCTGAGGCATGATTCCGGGACGCAGTTTCCGTATGCGGAGGCGTTCCAAACAAAAGGCCCCGGCTCGCGATGGAGCCGGGGCCAAAGGCGCAGCGTATGTAGTTGATGCTGAGCGCGAACAGCCCGTCAGCAATGGCCGTGCGCGTCCTACCCTACCCGCGGTGACGGGCGCGGCTGTACGGCGTATCCACCATGGGCAGATCTGGACGCAGCTTGCCGTCAAACGCGCGGTAGGCGTTCTGTACGGCGGGCGCCGTGGGGATCGTTGCGATCTCGCCGATGCCCTTGCCGCCGTATGCCACGGGCAGCAGCTCGTCCTTCTCCACGTAAATGGCGTGGATATCCGGAATCTCGGGCGCACGGAACAACCCGAGCGTACCGTACCTTGCCTGGGGCACGCAGTCCTTGAGCGGCCAGTCCTCGGTAAGCGCATAGCCCATACCCATGAGCACGCCGCCTTCGATCTGACCCTGGATGGAGATGGGATTGACCACCTTGCCGGAATCGTGCGCGGCATAGACCTCGCTCACGCGACCGTCATCATCCAGAATGACCACGTGCGTGGCAAAGCCGTAGCAGATGTGGCTCTTGGGATTGGGAACGTCGGCGCCCAGCTTGTCGGTCGGCTCCAGATACACGTAGCCAAACTCGCATCCCTCGAGCGCCTTGATGGCGGTCGCGGGATCCTGGGGATGCATGCCCTGGCCGGCGACGAGTTCCTGTGCGCGCAGCTGATAGGCGCGACCGTCGTCGTACTCGATCTTGACACCGTCACCATGCGCGCTCACGGGAGCATCGGGTGCGGGCTTGCCGGCCTCGATGCCAACCATGGCATCGCGCAGCAGGAAAGCGGCACCGCGCACGGCCTCGCCGGTCACGACCGTCTGACGCGAGCCAGACGTGGTGCCGGAGTCGGGAGCGTTCTCGGTGGAGCACTCGCCGTTGGCGATGCAGCTCAGCGGCAGGCCGCATGCTTCGGCAACGTCCTGCAAAAAGACGGTATTGCAGCCCTGGCCGATGTCGGACGTGGCGGCATAGACCACGGCCACGCCATTCTCGATGCGAATCTTGCAGCGGCCGGCATCGGGCAGGCCCACGCCCACGCCGGCGTTCTTCATGGCGCAGGCGATACCGGCGTGTCCGGGATGCGCATAGTAGGCATCCTTGACCTCGAGCAGTGTCTCCTTCAGCGCCGTGGAGCAGTCGGCAATCTGGCCGTTGGGCAAAACCTCGCCCGGCTCGATGGCGTTGCGGTAGCGAATCTCCCACGGATCCAGGCCGACCTTCTCTGCCAGCAGGTCGATCAGGCTCTCGAGCGCAAACTCGGACTGGCAAACGCCAAAGCCGCGGTACGCGCCGGCGGGCGGGTTGTTGGTGTAGTAGCCATAACCGCGAATGTCGGTGTTCTGGTACTTGTAGGGGCCGACGGCATGCGTGCAGGCGCGCTCGAGCACCGGGCCGCACAGCGACGCGTAGGCGCCGGTGTCAAAGTTGATCTCGCAATCCAGACCGGTAAAGTTGCCCTCGGCGTCGCAACCCAGTGTAAAGGTACCGTCCATGGCGTGGCGCTTGGGATGGAATGCAAGCGACTCGGCACGAGTGAGCTTGCACTTCACAGGACGCTGGAACTTATAGGCAGCGAGCGCGGCCAGGTGCTGGATGGACACGTCCTCCTTGCCGCCAAAGCCGCCGCCCACGAGCATGGTCTCGACGACCACGCGCTCGGGCTCGCTATCCCAGCCAAACATGTGGGCGCACTCTTTGCGCGTATCGTAGGCGCCCTGGTCGGTCGACTGCACCTTGACGCCGTTCTTGTACGGGAAGGCGACGGCGCACTCGGGCTCCAAGAAGGCATGCTCGGTAAAGGGTGTGGTAAAGCGCTGTGTCACGGTAAACGCGCTCTCCGCCAGCGCCTTGGCGGCGTCGCCGCGCGTCACATGGCGGCTCTGGCACACGTTGTCCTTGAGCTCCACCGTGTTGCCAAAGGCAAAAAAACTGTCGTGCAGGCGCGGGGCGTCGGCCGCCTTGGCCTCGACAATGTTACGCACGGGCTCCAGCGGCTCGTAATCAATCTTTACGAGCTTCTTGGCCTTCTCGAGCGTCGCCTCGTCCTCGGCAACCACCAGCACGATGGCATCGCCCACGCAGCGGGTGATATCGCCCTGAGCGATCATGACGTCCCAGTCCTGGATAAGGTGGCCGACCTGGTTGACCGGCACGTCCTCGGCGCGCAGGATGCCAACCACACCGGGTAGGGCCTCGGCCTTGGAGGTATCGATGGAGAGCACGCGGGCGCGCGGATACTTGGAGCGCACGGCGCTGGCGTAGGTCAGGCCCGGCTGATCGAGCTCGTCGATGTCGTCGGGATACTTGCCCTCGCCGAGCACCTTCTTGCGCACGTCAATACGGAAGGCGCGCTTGCCCACGCCGTAGTCGTCGCCGCGCTCCAAGTCCTCGTCGATCTGTTTTTCGCCGCGGAGCACCGCGGCTGCCAGCGAAATGCCCTCAATAATCTTCTTGTAGCCGGTGCAGCGGCAGACGTTACCGCGAATGGCGTACTTAATCTGCTCCTCGGTGGGCTCGGGGTCCTCGGCGATGAGCGCCGCACCCGCCATGACCATACCAGGGATGCAAAAGCCGCACTGCACGGCGCCCACGGCGCCAAAGGCGTACACAAAGGCCTCGCGCACGTCCTCGGGCAGGCCCTCGACGGTCACGATGTTGCGGCCGGCGGCAAGAGCGGTGGTCAGTACGCAGGCCTTGACGGCCGCACCGTCCACGTGGATGGTGCAGGTACCGCACGCGCCCTCGGAGCAGCCGTCCTTGGCGGAGTGAATGTGCAGGTCGTCGCGCAGGTAGCGCAGCAGCGGTTTGTTTTGGGTCGTCGTGCGCTCGACGCCGTTAACGGTAAAAGTGAATTCCTGTGCCATGGTGATTCCCTTCTACACGCCGGCGGCGATGCCGGTGCGGTCGTGGATAGCGCCATGCGGGCAGACGACGGCGCACATGCCGCACGACAGGCAGTCCGCGCCGTCGATATGGGCGCAGTTGTCCTCGATGCGGATAGCGCCGGCGGGGCACTTTTTAGCGCACATGCCGCAACCGATGCAGCTGGTGTCGCAGATCTTGCGCGCAATGGCGCCCTTATCGGTGTTGTTGCAGCGCACCAGGATGTTCTGGTAGCCGGGAACGAAGGCAATCACGCGCTGCGGGCACGCCATGCCGCACAGGCCACAGCCCGTGCACTTGGAGCGGTCCACACGGGCGACGCCGTCGACCAGCGCGATGGCACCGTGGGGGCAGGCCGTAACGCAGGCGCCACAGCCAATGCAGCCTTCGCTGCAGCGGGCGTCGCCGCCTGCGGAAGCACAGCCGCTTCCGCAGGCAACGTAGGCCACGTGATGTTGAATGGATTTGGCCATAAGAGACTCGCCTATTTCTTAAGAAGGTACGAATAGTTGTCGCGCACGGCCCTGATGGTCAGGCGGACGGCCTCGGGCAGACCGGTGTTGACGGCATCGACCGAGACGGTGCGGACCGTGCCGGCGACGCGGACCTTAAAGTGGTCCTCGTCCACGGCCAGGAAGCCCTCGTTCTCGGAGTTCTCCATGTCCTGCTCGCTCCAGAACAGGGTGAGCTTGTCCTTGTAGGGACGGCCCTCCTGGTAGGGGCAGAACACGGCGCAGTTGCCGCACTCGTTGCACATACCGTCGACGTGGACGACCTGATGCTTGGCCAGGCCCGGCACCTTAATGGCCACGTTGGCGCGGTTGGGGCACACGTCGCAGCAGACCTCGCACACCGAGCCGCAGCCCAGGCAGCGGGTCTTGGTGCAGTTGCGCTTGTCGCGGCACAGCGACCCCTTGCGCTCGTAGCAGGTGTCCTCGCGGCCGGCCTGCTCGTTGCAGTCGGCGTACTTGTTAAAGTCCACGCCGGCGATGGCACGGGCGACCTCGGCGGCGTCGGCGATAGCCTCGACCACGGTGGCCGGACCGCGACGGCAGTCACCTGCAGCCCAGACGCCCTCGACGCCGGTGGAGGTGGCGGCAAGGCGGCCGCGACGGTCGTGCTCGACGCCCGCGGCATCGTACAGGCTGGCATCGATGCCCTCGCCCACGGCGCAGATCACCGTGGTGGCGGGAAGCTCAACGGTCTCGCCCGTGGCGACAGGGCTGCGACGGCCGCTTGCATCCGGCTCGCCAAGCTCCATAACATCGCAGGTCAGCACGGCGCCGTTAAGTGCCTTGGGCGCCAGCAGCTCGCAGAACTCAACGCCATCGGCAAGAGCAAGATCGAGCTCTTCCTCGTCGGCGGGCATCTGCTTCTTGGTGCGGCGATACACCAGGCGCACGTTCTTCACACCAGCCAGGCGCTTGGCCACGCGGGCCGCATCCATGGCGGTGTTGCCGGCGCCAATGACTACGACGTCCTCGCCCAGCTCGAGCTTCTCGCCCTTCTTGGCGGCCTCGAGGAACTCCAGCACGTCGAGCTCGGCGCCCTCGCCCAGGCCCGCAGAGCCGGGCATCCAGGCACCGGTGGCCACGACCACGTCGGTAAAGCCCTGGGCCTTGAGCTCGTCGATGGACTCCACGCGAGCATTGAGCTGCACCTTGGCGCCAAAGGCCAGGCAGAGCTCGGCGTCGTGGGAGATATCGTCGCTGGCGATACGGAACTCGGGGATCACGTGACGGACCACGCCGCCGAGCGAGTCGCGGGCCTCAAAGATGGTGACGGGCACGCCGGCGCGCGTCAGGAAGAACGCCGTCGCCAGACCGGCCGGGCCGCCGCCGATAACGGCAACGTTGCGCTCGCCGTCGTTGGCGATGGCCTGGGCGCGCAGCTTGGGCAGCACGGCGGTCATGGCCTCGCGGGCGGCCTTGAGCTTGCTGGCGCGAATCTGGGCGCCCTCGGGCTCGTAGAACGCACGCTCGCAGGCACGGCCGCAGGGATGCGGGCAGATGGTGCCGGTAATGAACGGCAGGGCGTTGCGCTCGATGATGATGTTGAGTGCGTCCTCGTAGCGGCCCTCGTCAACAGCCGCCAGATAGGCGGGAATATCCTGCTGGATGGGGCAGCTCGTGCGGCACGGCGTGGTAAAGCAGTCGGAAAGCGGGCTCTTGCCGGCGACTTTGCGGTCGGGCAGCGGGCGCAGCGGCTTCTTGTAGAGCGGGTTGGTGAGCGAGTCGGTCTGGATCGCGGTCACGGCGTCGAGAGAGACGCCCGCGAACGGCTTGCCGGCCAGATCGGCAAACTCGCCGGCCATCTGGCTAAAGCGCTCGTAGCCACCGGGCTTGAGCACGTCGGTCGCCAGGGTGACGGGCCAAATGCCGGCATCATACAGGGCGCGAATGTTGTAGACCGTGGCGCCACCGGAGTAACTGATGCGCAGCTTACCGTCAAACTGCTCGGTAATGCGGCGGGCAGCCTCGATGGTCAGCGAGAACAGCGAACGGCCAGACATGTACATCTCGGTGGAAGGCAGCTCGTTTCTCGTCACGTCGACGGGGAAGGTGTTGGTGAGCTTGACGCCAAACTCTAGACCGCGCTCGGCGCACAGGGCAATCAGGCGCTCGAACATAGGCACGGCATCGGCCCACTGCAGGTCCTCGCGGAAGTGCGTGTCATCGAAGACGATGTAGTCAAAGCCCAGCTCGTTCAGACGCTGGCGGGCAAACTCATAGCCCAGCAGCGTGGGGTTGCACTTGATGTAGGTGTTGAGGCCCTTCTCGGTGATCAGATAGGTCGCGATGCGCTCGATCTCCGCCGGCGGGCAGCCGTGCAGGGTAGACTCGGTGATGGAGTTGGAAACGCGTGCCGGGATGGACTCGACAAACGCGGCGTCGACATGCTCAAACTTGTCCAGGTTGGCGAGCGCCCATGCGCGGCACTCGTTCCAGACGTCAGAGCCGCTGGCGTCCTTCATGCCCTCGATGTAGGCGTCGACCTTGGGGCTCTTGATGCCCTCCAGGTCATAGCCCACGGACATGTTAAAGACAAAGCCGTCCGGGCTGCCCAGGCCGTACTCGCGAGCGATCAGGTGGCAGGCGAACCATGCCTTCACGTACTCGGCAAAGGCCTGCGGAACCTCGA
>CATYHY010000025.1 GCA_958407085.1 uncultured Collinsella sp.
GGTGGTTGTTGACCACGTAGTGCACGAAGTTGCTGCCGATGAAGCCGCAGCCGCCCGTGACGATGATGTTCTTCGGCTCGAAGAGCTCTTCAGTCATGTCTCTATCTCCAGTCATCCGTTTAGTACTCGCGCGGGCTGTTGACGATCTCGCCGGCGGCGACCTTCTTGAGGTGCTGGCCGTAGACCGACTTGCCGTAGGCCGCGGCCGCCTCCTCCAGCCGCGCCGTGTCGATCCAGCCGTTCTCCCAGGCGATCTCCTCGGGGACGGACACGGGGAGGTCCTGGGAGTGCTCGACGGCGCGGACGAACTCCGCCGCCTCGTGGAGCGACTCCATGGTGCCGGTGTCCAGCCACGCGTAGCCGCGGCCGAGGGTCACCACGGAGAGCGTCCCCTCCTCCAGGTACATCTGGTTGAGCGTGGTGATCTCCAGCTCGCCGCGTGCGGAGGGCTTCACCTCGGCGGCGCGGGAGGCCACGTCGCCCGGGTAGAAGTACAGGCCGGTGACGGCGTAGGAGCTCTTGGGGCGCTCGGGCTTCTCCTCGATGGACACGGCCCTCCCCCCGCGGTCGAACTCCACGACGCCGAAGCGCTCGGGGTCGTCCACGTGGTAGCCGAAGACCGTGGCTCGGCCCGACTCGGCGTTCCGGGCGGCGCGCGTCAGGTGGCGCGACAGGCCGTTGCCGTAGAAGATGTTGTCGCCGAGCACCAGCGCGCAGGGCTCGCCGCCGATGAACTCCTCGCCGATGGTGAAGGCCTGCGCGAGGCCGTCCGGCGAGGGCTGCTCGGCGTAGGAGAGGCTCACGCCGAAGCGGGAGCCGTCGCCCAGCAGGCGCTGGAAGTTGGGCAGGTCGGTCGGCGTGGAGATGACCAGGATGTCCTTGATGCCCGCCAGCATGAGGGTGGACAGCGGGTAGTAGATCATGGGCTTGTCGTAGACCGGCAGCAGCTGCTTGCTGGTGACTAGCGTGAGCGGGTACAGGCGCGTGCCGGACCCGCCGGCGAGGATTATGCCTTTCATATAATCTGTCCTCTACAATCGAAATGTGTTTTATATCGAGCGATAAAATGGCTCGGAACAAACGGTGTATGGGCTCGCTAAGGTTCTCGCGGCGGTACACCGTAATGAGGATAAGGCGGCTCCCGGTAGCCCAGTCGAGCTCGCGGGTGGGATTAGCCCTTGCGCACCGTCGTACGCAGCGCGTCGACGCTGAATTCTAGCAGGTTCCGGCGGCTCGCCTCCGTGGCTGTGAAGTACCAGTTAGCCAGCACGTACACAGTCTGCCGGCCGAACTCCTAAGGCCAGGGGCTGTACGGGTTGCGCATACGGAGTTTCGCCTCAACGTGTCCGACGGGAATCTGCAGGTAGAAGCATGCGAGCACTGCCGTACGACAGCCGCCTTCCCGCGCCATCGGTCTTTGCGGCTAGCTAACCCTCCCCGCTTCACCCTGCACACGCATCTGCAGAGCCTTCTCGGCGAACCTCCGGGGCTCGTACGCGTCCTCAACCAGCATCATGAGCTCGCCGGGCTCCAGCTCCCACCAGCGAGAATCCTCAAGCGCGGCGATCGTCTCGCCGTCGAAGCGCTTCCGCCGCTCCCTCGCGGGCGCGCCCGTCACGATCGAGTAAGGCTCCACATCGTGCGTCACGATGCTGCCCGCGCCTATCACTGCGCCGTTGCCTATGCGATTGCAACCCGAAGTAATGATTGAGCCATAGCCGACCCAGACATCGTTACCGATCACGAGCCCGCTCCGCTCAACGTCGTAATCCGACACCCCAGTGAATGTGGGGTTGTAGAGCAAGGGCGACATGACGGCCCGCTCCGTCGGGTGGTTCGCTCCAAAGTAGCGGACGTTCCCGGCGAAGGAGCAGTATCGGCCGACGAGGATAGACCCCCCTCCGCCGTTGAACGCGTCATCGAAGCAGGAGCCGTACGTATGGAGGTCGACGTCGACGCCGTGCAGACTCTTCGCATAGGCACGCAGCTCGCTCGACGTCATCTGCCACTCAACGGAACCGCGCCATTTGTACTTCAGTTTTATTGCCAACGCCTTAGCGTTCATGGTACATGTCTCCTTTGGCTCAATACTGCACTTACAGCGCCCGCTAATGCTTGACGCCTTTTCTTCTTCTGAGTAGCTTCAACAAGGCACGTATCTCGCTTTTCGCTTGGGCGGCCTGAAGCGCGACGACCGCGAGCGCGCATGCGCCGGCCAAAAAGGTGTAGTTCTCCACATTCAACGCTGCCAAGACCGCCTGAAAGATCAAGAGGGCCACGCAGGTGTAAAACACCAACCAATTAGTGCGCACATCGACAGCGCGGGCGGCCCCGCGCATCCTCGACAGCATTACGAGAAAGTTGCTGACCACATCGGCTATGCAGGCTCCTAGAAGGCCGAGCGTCGGAACCAGAGCCCAGCAACCCGCCATGGTCGCGACCGCACCGATCATCGTCGTAACGAACAGCCTTTTTGTATCCATGCTAGCGGAGTAAATAGTTCCGTAGAAAGAGAAAATCGTGTTGAAGAAGAAGGCGACCAGGAGAAGCGGGATGTACCTCCACGCGGAATAGAAGCTACTTTGCAGGAGCAACGAGGCGAGGAGTGGAGTGACCGCAGCGAGCAGAGCGGCACAGGAGAACATGATGAACTGGAGTGCCGAAAAGACCGTCGTGAAGAAGTCTCCGGCCCCCTCTTTTTTGAACTCCTGATATGCCGAGATCTGCCATGCCTGCTGAAAGATCTGAAACACGGCGTTCAACAGATTTGGAATCTTGCTTGCCGCAGCGTACAGCCCGTTCGAGGCAATTCCCAGAAACCCCGTCACGAAAAACCTACTGATGCTATTGTTTACCCACCAAAAGAGCGTGTTGGGTGTCAGAGGAATCGCGTAGGACATCATCTTCTTCAGGTCGACGCGAAGGTCGCTCATCCCAACATGCAGCAAATGGTCGCGGTGTTTGCCAAGGGCCTCGTATACCAACGACCCGCAGACACCCCCGAGTATCGTCGCGATGAAGTACCCCTCGACACCCAGCCTCAGCTGCGCGATGAACACAAAGGCGCCGATAAGGGTGGCCAGCGAGGAAATCCCAGCGGCAAAGGGAATGATGCGCACCTGGTCGAGCGCCCGCGCGACGTTGCTTTGGTACGTCAGCATGGCATTGCTCGCATAGGCCGCCAAGAACCAGAGCTTGTAATCGCCAAGCCCCCCGAAGATGCCAAGATCGAGCAGTGGAAGCATGACGGTGACGATTGCGAAGCTCACGAGGACAATCGCCAGCCCCGCAGTCACGTAGCGGTCGGTGTTCTTCGAGTCATCGATGACGAACCGCAGCACCGCATCAGAAATCGAAAGCGTCGCGAGGGGCACCATAAGCGTGATGACCGTCAGCGACATGTCGGTGATTCCGTACTCGCCCTCGCTCAGGTAGTAAGTGTAGAGCGGAACAAGCACGAAGGCTATAAGCTTCGTCGCAACGGAGTTGACAGCGAAAAGGACTATGTTCTGCGCAAGGCTCTTGTATTTGTTCAAACCCGTCTCCAAGCTAAGCTCTACTCGATCTTGCCCGACGCGATGCGTCGGAGCGTGCCAAGGAACATTTTGCAGCGAACGGCGAGTGGCAGCCGCTTTTGCCAGCAGGCAAGCTGCCTGAGCGAGTAACTCGGCGTTTGTTTACGTGCAAGCCTCATTGCGAGGATAAACGAGTGCATCGCCGACTTGCGCATGCACTGACCGGGCTGCATCTCATTCACCACCTCAAGATCCTCCAAGGGAGACGTCTCCAGAACGCCCGCAGCGACGGCGGAGCGGAGCAGCTCTTCTCCGGCTTTTGTACGGGCAAACGTCACGTTGCGGCCATCCGCTTCCTTAAAAGATGGGTGGCCGCCGACAAGGTACCAGCCATCGCCGCAGCTGAGGTCAGCGACCTCGCCGGTTCCCTCCCAGCAAAAGCGGCACACTTCCTGAAGATCCCTGCCGAGTATTTGACCCCAGGACTTCTCGTATTCCATCTCGGCCGCCGTGCCGCCCTCGAAGGCGGCGGTAGTCATGCCGGGCCAGCCACAGCCCCTGTAGCGAAAGCTCGACAGGTTATCGCGGCTGCCGCCCATCGAGGCCAGCAGCCGGTCGTTGGCCTGTGCCGTCGGGGTTCCCCCACAGAAGAACGAGAGCAAGTAGGGGAAGGTATTTTTCCAGTCGGCATTGCCAACAAGCCATGAGCGTAGAACACGGATGTCACACGGCTTAGCGACGACCGCGTAGCGCTTGCCTTGGTCGACTCTATTGAAAAGGCCGACATAGGGTGACGAGGCGGTGTAGCGAGACCCCGCGCAGGCCAGCACCTCGTCAGGCGTCTCAGAGACCACTGTCGTGGTCCTCATGGGGTCTTCGGGGTCGGTGGAAACTTGGACGACCCCGTCCACCATCCCGTTCCGGAGGAGGTGAGCGCAAAGCGCCGTGAGCGTACCACCGGAAGAGGCGGCGTGACGCACATCAGGATTAGAAGACCAGCTGTAGCACGCGGTGAGGAGCGGGCCCCAGGGAGCGGAGGGGTTCCCCGCCCCGGTCAGGCTGTTGCAATAGCAGACGGAGGTATCGAAGCCCGATTCCTCCGGGTCGGAGGTCGGACGATAGTACCCGCGAGCATCGATATGGTGATCGCAAACTCCGCTGCACAGGCCGCACCCGCAGCAATATCTTTCTACACGCGAAGCCATCATGCCAGCCCCGCCGCCTTGGCGAAACCCTCGCAGTAGCGTGACAAACCGTCGAGGTAAACAGGCTTGGCTCTTTCGACTGCCTTGGCGAGCTCGTCCCTTCGCCCGAAGTAGTCGAAAAACAGATCGAGGGCACCGTCGATGGTAAGGTCGGCCTTGGCGTCAATGAGATAGGGATAGCCAAGAGTGCCGTACAGCCCGTTGAACTTCCGGCTATAGGCGACGGGAACGACCGGGACGCCGCTCGAGATCGCCCCAATGGTCGAGTGCATGCGCGCCCCGGAGAAGAAGTCCAGGGAAGAGATGTAGGACTTCGCCTCACTCGCCGATTCGAAAGGCTCCGGAAGAATGACTCCGGGGTGACGGGAGCGAAGGTCCACGCAGGCGGAGTAGTCGTCATCCACGCCGCCCTCTCCACCGTCTGAGGCGACGACATGGGGCACGAGGTGGACGGCGATACCTTCGTCGTCACTCAGCCTCCGCACGAGCTCGTCGACGAAGTCGCGATAGGAGAAGGAGAGGCCGAAGTAATTCTTGTGGTCGTATCCGCCGGAATACAGGAGGCCGGAGACGTTGAGGCCGACGTTGAGCTTGCCGTTGCTCTGCTCGCGTTTCTCGAAAGGCAGGGCGAATGCGACGTCAATTACCTGCTGGAGCGGGACGTCGATGCCGAGCTCGCGGCAGCACGCAAGCGACTTGTCGTCGCGAACGAAGATCGCGGCAAGCTTACCAAGCTCCCTCTTGGCAACGGCGCTTCCCAACCTTGTGTTGAATGGGCCTATTGTCTGGGGCGCAAACACGATGGGGGCACCATGCGCTTTGGCGTGCTCTATGGCCAGAGACTCGGCGATAAGCCGCGTGATGCCGTAGTTGTCTGTATAGCCATCCCCTCCGCAAAGGTCGACGACGAGGTCGCAGCCGTCAAAGGCATCGCTCTTCCGGATGAGCGAGGGGTTTTTGATGGTCGCCTTTAGGCGCGGGTAGGTGCGGTACTCGTACGGATTGGACGTCACGCCCACAAGCGAGGTATACGAAGCGAGATCCACGGGGTATCTGGGCTCGGACAAGATCACCCTATAGCAGGGTTGCACATCGTACTCGGCGAAAACCGAATCCATAAGACGGATGTTCGAGACAGCGAGCGCCGAGCATCCAAGGTTGTAGTCTCTTACAAGGTGGGAAACCAATCCCACGGTCATTTTACGCATCACTAGCAGTGCTCCTCTCTGCGAACGGGGCAAGGCCCCGCTCTTTTCTGGAAATAATGACGTATGCAATCAACAGGGCGATAAGCTCGAAGTGGAGCCTCGCCAAATCGGTCTCCTGCACCCCGAACTGCGCGATGTAGTAGAGCGCGAAGACGATGAAGGCTATGCCGCCGAACGTGAACCGGCCTTCCCCCTCAATGCGGCACCCACGATGCCGCCATGCGTAGCGAAGGTTGCCGACATAGAAAACAATGAGCGCGATAAGACCGATGACGCCACATTGCAGGTAGATGTACAGGTAGTTGACCTCGACGGAGGTCTTCGTCGTCCACTGATTGAGAACATGGCTGAACTCCGCCTTGACGCCGAGGCCGGCAAGCCAGTTATCGCCCACGTAATCAATGACCCACGCATACAGATCAAAGCGGTTCCCAAACCCCACCACGCTCGAGTTCTGAGACTGAGCGGTACCGGCCAACATCGAAAGGACGGCGGAAGCGAAATCACTGAAAGCCTTCGAGAAGAGGCTGAGGTCGAAGCCCAGTGCGTCACTGCCCAACACGAGGACGCATAACCCCAGACATAATTCCGCGATTACGGAGAGCACCTTGCCCGCGCCGGAGCGCAGGATCAAAATTGAATTGGCGGCAACAAAAACGCAGATACCGAGACGGGATACGGATAGGATCATGCTCACGACGAGCGGCACATATGCCAACACGAGCGCCCTCTTGCCCGCCTTGCTCACCCTGGTTGTGAGGCGGTAGGCGACCAAGACCGAAGCTATAGCCTCGAACAGGCCGAGGTTTATCGGCGAACCGAACGTGCCGGTGCACCGCAGCACCCCATAGCGCAACCCTGTACTGCCGTCCGCGGGATTCATCAAAGCCCCTTGCACGAAATACTGCCCCGTCAGCGACTCGGCAATCCCGAGCATGCCAAGAAGTACCGCAGCGTAGATGATGCCGTCTATCGCCCTGAAAAAGTCCCGCCTATCCTCGATGGAGAAGACGATGGCGACGCACGCAAGGAGCTCGGCGAAGAGCCAAGCGACGCCGTTCATGAAGCTGGCAGTGACGAAGTTGAAGATCGTGTATACGGCGAGGTAGAGCCATACCGTCCAGTCCTCTTTAAAGACCTTGGCGTCGAAGTTCCGAAGTCTAAAAACGAAGAAGAACAAGACGAGCAGCAGCCCGCAGAAATTAGCATAGCTAAGCGGCCCGAGGTAGTAGTTGAGGGGCATGATCGGATAGAGCATGAGCACGAACATAAAGAAGAACTTGTTCGGCTTCCTTCGGTTGCCGGCAGAGTCGCGAAGGAGAATCTGCGCGTAGGGCACGCTAGGGGCTTCCGTCATCGCGCACCGCCGTTCTCATCGCCGAGCGCACGCCAAACCGCGTCGAGGTATGCATAGCCGAAGAACCTGTCGGGTTCGAGGTATGCTCCCTCACCCCACTCGTTCCATGCGTTTATGAACACAATCCTGTCGTCTAAGGCAGGGTTCCCAACGACGCCTGAAATGACGTCCGCAAGCCAAGTCCGGAAGAGATCCGGCGTTGACCCGTGGAAGATCGTGCCCCGGTGATTCCTTCTTGCCGTGTTATCCCACATGGGCATTACGGCTGGGTACACCTTTCCGCTCCGATTCTTACTCGAGTTATATCTGCCGTTCTCTACAAGATCCTTGTAGTCGTAAACGTTCCCGCCAAAGTCGGTTCGAAGCGGTCGGACATCCTTAGTGATGTTCTTGCAGCTATGTTCAACCTGTTTGGGCTGGAACTCAGATTCGGCATCATAGCCCTGAGCAACCCAATCCGTCGTCGTATCTCGCTCCTGAATCGCGATCACATACAGATTGGTTCCGAGCTCTTCTTGGGCCTTTTTACGCCAATACCTAAGAACCCTCTCGGTATCCGGGACCATGGAAGGCCGATACACCGATAGAACCGGTCTGCCATCAATACGGTAATAGCGGCTGTCCTTGAAATCAGCCAGAACATCCTCAATGAAGCTCTGATAGCTTTCCACCGTGGGCTCGATGGCCATGAGCACGTCGGCATTCGTTCCCGAGAACCGCTTCGTCCAGTTCTCATTTGCCCAACAGTAGAAAAACGGCATGTCGAGTGACTGATTATTAAGGAATTTATTGAGAGGATACTCAAGCAAACGCTTTCCGTTGAACCAGTAGTAGTAAAAGCAGAATGCTCCGACGCCATAGTTCTTGGCAATTTCGACCTGTCGAGCCATCACGTCATCCACACGCAGGTCATAATAGCCAAGCTCGCCTGGCCTACGCGGCTGATAGTGACCCACAAACTGCGGGACTGCCTGATCAACGTTATTCCACTCGGTCGTCCCCCTCCCCCACCATTCATCGTTGTAATGGTTCGGATGGAACTGGGTCAGGTAGTACGCAACGAGCGTCACGTCTGACTTGCGAGCCTCATGCTCGGTGTATTCGCGATACCACTCCGAACGCTTTCCGCAGCTGGAGAGCACGTATTCGGAATACTCTTTCAGCAGCTCGGCATCATCAAAAACGGGCGTATCGCCACGGGCGTCAGCCTTCGCCTCTTTTGCCAAGATCCGCTCATAGCGCTTGGCACTCAGCTTGTTCTTGAACTCGCTGCTCAGCGGCAGCTTCCAGTATGCCTTCTTCAGCACATCCTTCAGCACACATAGCTCCTTACTTAGATTGTTCGATCAACTGTGCATACGTTTGTTCAAGCGCGCGAGCATGCTCTCGAATGGTCGGTACTTTGAATGAATCGCAAATTGCTTTGCTCATGCTCTCAATTCGGTTAGGAGATGCAATGATGGATCCAATGCTCTCGGCGAGATCCTCTGGGGTTGATTGGCACACAATACCATTAACTCCGTCTGTTATCAGATCCTTTGCTCCCGCGCTATCCGAGATAACAACGGGTACGCCGAAGCTCATTGCCTCAAGCGCCGTGAATCCAAAGGTCTCGTAGCGCGTGCTCGGCACCACCACGAGATCCAGATCGGCCATGACCACAGGAAGGTCCTCGTAACGATAGGGATCATGAGAGATGAGATACTCACGCTCCCCCTCGCCCTGACGGAAGAACACGTGCAAGGCAAAGGACCTAGGATAGTTGGCTTCAAGGAGATCAAGAGCATCCCGAAGAACGAAATAGCCCTTTAAATCCATTCGAGGTCCCAAGTAACCAATCTGGAGTACGGGATGCGCGCTATGAAACTGCTTTTTATCCTCAATTGCCCCATGAGTAACATTGAGCACGACGGTGGATCTTGGCCTAACGTAACGCTCAAACACCTCAAGCGTCATGGAGCTGTTACCAAGCGTGAGATCGAAAGCCTCAAGGAGCTTGGCATAATAGCTTCGAAGTGCCCTGTAGCCCGAAGCATATCGACTAGCTTCTTCAGCTACATGTTGGACATCAGACCGTACAGAAGGATCACCAAGTCCCTCATTGTTTTTTGTCGGAGCGCCTTAATCGGTTTACTCTCCTTAAGTAAACGATACACCCCTGACTGAATCAAACAAAGCTTCGCCTTTGACAACGCACCGGCGTTGCACGACCAACAATCGGCACAACCGTGATCGTCAACACAGGGAGCTCCCTGCTTCTCAAGGGAGACCATCGAACAAATTCCAAAGAAATCGTGCGTGGTGAAGACCGTTTTCACACCAAGGGTCCTACAGGCCTCCAGCGCCTCAAGAGGCAATCCCTGCAAAGTATGCACGTGAAAGACATCCGCCTCAACACGCTTGAAGAAGTTAATGAACGCTGATTTACTCTTCTTATGAGAGAAAAGCTCAACATCCCGAATCCCATTAAGCAAAGGAACGGGTAACGGATTTACCAGCTCAAAACTCGCAATTGAATCGCACCTCATAGATTTAAAAGGTGGGCGCTTAACTATTGAGCACTTTGAACCAAAATCTTTCAGAACGCCAGGCCACAGCAACATGACATCGTTCCCAAGCTTGATTTGTTCAAGAATCAGATCAATGCAGTACGTCGTCATGCCACCCCTTCTAAAGGGTGGAAAGCCTAATGAATAATGAACTATGCGCATGATACGGCACCGTTAGACGATAGAAGATCACTGTAGATACGAACCATACATGCCTTAGACTCTTCAAGGCTGAAGCTCTTCACGCTCTCATATCCAGCGGAACCAAGCTTTGCTCTATAAGCGTAATCCGAATACAGATGCTGAAGAGCATCGGCCCAAGTGTCGATGCTCCACGGATCGCAAAGCACACCGTTATACCCATCAATAAGATAATCAGGAATACCATGGACATCCGACCCAATGAGGGGAAGACCGGAAGCGAGCATTTCAATGCCAGCAAGTCCGAGACCTTCGCGCGTGGAAGGCAGTACTCCAACATCAGAACACTTACAGATCTCAGGAATATCCGGACGACGCCCCAAGAATCGAACGTCCACACCGTTCTGTCGAGCAAGCTCCTCGACGCTCTCTTTAGTGTCAGCTCCGTTGATGTAGTTACCACAGACGACAAATACCGCATGGGATATTGGTTTTCTCGCAAGAGCCTCAACAATTATGCGTTGGTTTTTACGAGCGGAAATCTCACCAACAGCCAAAATAACAAAGTCATCAGGCTTCAGATTCAACGAAGCCCTATACACATCTCGTTTTATCTGAACGCCATGAAACTTATCAATATCAACTCCGACGCCCGGAATATACCGAACGTCATCACAATGCATCTTCAGCGCATTTCCGTAATCCTCGCGGTTGATCGTAATCATGACATCGCTCCAGCGCGACATCAAATCTTCAACGGGATAGAAACACGCCCATGCCTTGCGGCTTGCTCGATTATGAAAATAGAAACCGTGGGTGGTGTAAGCGACTTTCGTTTGACCTTCTTTACGGCATTTCCTGAAGACCGTTCGACAAAGAGCGCCCGCTATTGGCGTGTGGCAATGAACGAAATCGAAGGATTCAGAGGCGGCAAGCTTCTTTAGCTGCCCAAAGGCAGTAAGCGTATCTTTGGAGACGGGCTTGTTCGAAGAAAAATCAACCTGATGGTAGATAACGCCCCGACTCTCAAGGAATTCAACGACGTCATTTGCTCCCGCATGATTCGCGTTTGCAGCGCAATGTACCTCAAAATCCATGCTCTGAAGGGTTGCGATGTCTGGCATAAGGAAACTTCGGATAAAGCCTGCCAACGCAGTTACGATCAGCGCCTTCCGGGGAGTCGCAGAGTTAAGGCGGCTCACTCCGCCACCTCGCCCTTCACGGCCTGCGGCCCCTCAAGGAACAGGCGCTCGTACTCGTTGGCGATGTGCTGCCAGCTGTAGGCAGTGGCGACACGCGACTTGGAGCGACGACCCAGCTCGGCAATCACGACCGCGCCCATGGCATCTGCCCGCTCAATCAGCGCAGCAAGATTGCCAGGCTCCTTGGTCCAGTAGAGAGCCGCGTCTTCTGCCACCTCACGGTTGAACCCTACATTGAGGAGCAGATTCAGGTCGGTGGAACCCAGAGCCTCGAGCAGGCTCGGGTTCGTGCCGCCCACCTCGTGGCCGTGGAAATAGCCGTAGGCCTGCTCACGGATCTTCGCGAGGAGGTCACGGTCGTAGACCGTGCCCACGAACTTAATGCGGGAGTCGCGGCTGTAGTGCGTCCGCTCCTCAAGCTCGGCGAGGAACTTGTCGTTGACGTTGGTAATCAAGGCGAAGTCGCGCTCGGTGCCGCTCGACATGAACTCGCGGATCATCGTCTCGTAGTTGTTCTCCGGCACAAAGCGGCCAACCACGAGGTAGTAGCCCTTGGGCGAAAGCCCGTGCTCGGCGCACCAGCCAGTAAACTTCGGGGCGTCGTCCGCAAGCGGGCTCCTATGTGTATCCGCACCGTAAGCGATAAACGTAGTGGCCGGTCTATAGATCGGCGAATCGTACTCCTCGTGGATGTACCTCTCGATGTTCTTAGAGTCGCAGACCAGCAGATCGCAATTGCGGACCATCATGGACTCGGAGGCCTTCCAGTAGCGGCGCACGGGGGCGCTCCACTTGGCGCGCTTCCACTCGTGCCCGTCTGGGTTCACGTATAGTCTTCCGCCTAAAGCGTGGATACGCTTCTGGAAGTGGGCGCAGAAGGGACCGATGCGGCACGCCAAGACGTAAACAATCGGGTGCTCGACGTGGTTGTCCTCGACGTAGCGGCAGACGCTGCCGAGCGCCGCAACGTCGTACCAGATGGCCTGGGCGGGCCCCACGTCGGGAACCTTCACGTTGAAGCAGCGAGCGCCGTGATACTCGAACTCGCCATCCTCGCGGGCCTTGCAAGCTACATGATACCTGATGCGGTGGTTGCCCTCGTGCGACTCGGTCAACCGATCGACAAAGGTCTCGTAGCCACCGTAATTGCCCGGGATGCCCTTGGAGCCGACGATGAAGATGTGTTGCGTTTTCGACATTAAGCCGCACCGTCCCCAGATATCATGGTCTTCAACGTACCGATAATCAACCGCAGGTCCTGCCCCAGGCTGCGACGCTCGATGTAATCCAGGTCGAGGGTGACCATCTCGTCAAACCCCAAATGGCTCCTGCCCATTACCTGCCAGGGGCCGCTGCAGCCGGGCTTTACCGCCAGGCGCTTCATGTCGTGCTCGCTGTACAGGGCAACCTCGCGCGGCAGGCCGGGGCGCGGGCCAATGAGGTTCATTTGGCCCAAGAACACGTTGATGAGCTGGGGCAGCTCGTCGATGCTGTGCTTGCGAATGAAGTTGCCGACACCGGGAATAATGCGCGGGTCGTGCTTCATCTTAAACATGGGGCCGGTGGCCTCGTTTTGAGCCTGCAAGTCCTTGAGCATTTGGTCTGCGTTAGGTACCATGCTGCGGAACTTGTAGATCTTAAACAGGTAGAACGTGCCGTCATTGCGCACGCGGCCCACGCGCCACTGCGAATATAGGGGGCTGGCGCCCGGACTCTTTATGCAAATGACCGCGCTCAGAATTACCCCGGGAATAAAGAGCAACACCAAGGCTCCGCCGGCGGCGGCAATGTCCACCGTACGCTTAACAACGCGGTAGACTCTGCGCCCAAGCTTGGGCTTCACTCCGGAGTTAGCACCGCGCAGCATCTTGTACGCTTGTTCGTTTGTAAGGTAATCCCCCGCAGAACCCGCTGCGGCAGGGATAGAGTTCGCCGTGGTGTCGGTGCACGTCTCCCGCGCGCCCTGTTCCATGGTCATCATCGTAGGCTCCAAGAGCCCTCCCCCGTTACTTTTTTCCTTCGATCGTCTGCTTGCAAACTTGCAGCTAGGCGATTGCTTTTCTGTGATTGCGCATGACGCGCTGCTCGTTTGAAAGCACCGCGAGGCCGACGCGGGTGGTTACGCGTCGGCCGCACAGGTTGAGCTCCAAAAAGGCAGTGCTCTTGCGTCTGTTAATGGTTTTGATAAGGGCCTCGTGGCCTAGCAGCGGACCTGCCGTTACTACGACCTGGTCTCCATCCTTTAGAGCCTCGCTCATGGGCACTACGCGGTCTCCCCTATTGGTAAAGCCGCCAATGAGCTGGGTCTCTTCTTTTGCCAGCGGCACAAACTGACCGTCCTGGGAAAGCACCCGAGCAAAGTCGTCCATGCGCAGCAGATACTGTTGCACGGTGCGAGGATCTGCCGTATCGCAAATGAGATAACCGGGAAAGAGCGGCTTGGGTGTGCTGACCCATTCGCCGTGCACCTTGATCTCGGTTTGAAATTGGGGATAAAAGAGCTCCTGCATGGCGCCAGACGGCACCACATGCTCGATGCGCTCGCGCATTACGTCTTCGCGACCGTTAATGACCTGGATCACATACCACACGAGCACCACCCCCTTGCTGTCTTACGTGTGGCTCACGGGGTTTGGGTATGGCTTCGCCAGGGCGCTTGTGCGCGAAGGCGCTCCATATTCAAACCCTGAGCCCAGTCAGACAAGCACGTGGCTCTGCCCCACCGTGAACGGTATGTACATATGCAGTTGCTAGAGACACGGAAGTATATCGCAAAATGACCGCATCCCCAGCTGGCTGCGTGCGAACCAGTCAAGCGGGTACAAAACTGGACCGCACGCAAACAGCTCTAGGACTGCTACTTTTAGTCATGACAAACTAACAAACAAGTTAATGCATGACATCTTTATTGGAGCTCGTGGTGTTTCTGGCACCGCCGTTACGGCCGGATGCTGATCGACCCTGCGCTTTGCGACTTGCTGGAGCCGTGAGCACAGTTGAACTCATGTAACGTTATGTATCCTAGCACAAGCTGGTAGCGAAACTGATTTGTCTTGTGGTGAACAACATATCGTTCATTTAGTGTGCTTAATGGGGCCGTTTTGCGATGTTGTTCACATTGATGCAGGTTATTAAGGTACTGGCGGTGATTAGGGGCGTTCCTGAAGCCCAAATGAAGCAGCGAGCTGCGCCGATGATCGCGTTCGTCTAACAAACTATGTACAGACATGGGAAATAAATTGTGCAACTTTTTGTTGCCGAAGGAGGGGTTTGTGGCGCGAGGTATTTTGACATGAAAAAAGGCCTTCGGAATTCCGAAGGCCTTAGCATTAACGATGGTGGAGACGAGGGGAATCGAACCCCTGACCTCTTGACTGCCAGTCAAGCGCTCTCCCAGCTGAGCTACGC
>CATYHY010000026.1 GCA_958407085.1 uncultured Collinsella sp.
CCTCGACCTGCTGAGTCGTAAGGACGCCCGGCAGGTCGCGCGGCAGCTTGGGCGATGCGATAGCCGAGACCGCATCACCCTCGACAATCCCCTCGGCAGCCATCCACCGATAGAGCGAGCGAATGGAAGACAGATGCGCCGCAAGCGTTCGGGGAGCCACCTGCTCACGCGAAAGCTCGGCAAGATAGCGACGAATGGTGCGCACGTCGGCAGCGAAAGCATCGATATCCTCGCGCTCGCACCAGGCAGCAAAGCGCTCCAGTCTCGAGCCATAGGCAGTCACCGTGTTGGGAGAAAGTCCCTCGACACGTGCGATATAGGCGATAAACGAGTCGACGGTGTCGTACAGGTCAAAGGCTATGACCGGTCGCCTCCAAACAAATCGGGGCGAGTGGCCAGATAGGCATCAAGGGCCTCGAGCGCACGGTCCGCATAGGCCTGGTAGCGGTCGCGCTTGCTGCGGCGCTTACCATCCTCGAGTGGCGGCACCAGGCCAAAGTTGACATGCATAGGCTGATAGCCCACGGTGGCAGGATCGGTCGCATAGCCCACGAGCGCACCCAGGGCACCCACACGCGGCAACTCGACGCCCGCGGCACCGATAGCCTCGGCATAGGTGTTGAGCGCCGCGAGCAGACCTGTCGCCACGGCTTCCATGTATCCCTCGGTACCGGTGATCTGACCGGCCAGACGCACGCCGGTACCGGGCACGGCAAAGGTGCCATCGAGCACGTGCGGGGCGTCGACAAAGGTATTGCGGTGCATGACACCGTAGCGGAAGAACTCAGCGTTCTCCAGGCCCGGCACCATATGGAAGACGCGCTTCTGCTCGCCAAAGGTCAAGTTGGTCTGGAAGCCCACCAGGTTATAGGCGGTCTTCTCCTTGTTCTCGGCACGCAGCTGAATCGCCGCCCACGGGCGACGTCCGGTACGCGGGTCGGTGAGGCCGACGGGCTTCATGGCGCCAAAGCGAATGGCGTCCTTGCCGGTGCGCGCAACTTCCTCGGCAGGCTGGCAGGCCTGGAACAAATCGCCGCCCTCAAAGTCTTTGAGCACCACGCGGTCGGCCGTGGTAAGCGCCTCGATAAAGGCCTCGTACTCCTCCTTGTTGAGCGGAGCGTTGAGATAGTCGCCGCTCCCCTGCTCCTCGTAGCGCGACTGCGAGAACAGCACGTCCATATCGAGCGTGGAGGCATCGACGATCGGCGCCGCGGCATCGAAGAATGCCAGGGCATCGCCACCGACGAGCTTCATAACCTCTTCGCTCAGCGCCGGTGAACACAGCGGGCCCGCGGCAATGACCACGTGACCCTCGGGAATCTGCGTGACCTCGCCGTGCACGACCTCGATATTGGGACGAGCGGCAACCTCGGCCTCGACAAGCTCGGAAAACTTGACGCGGTCGACCGCCAGGGCACCGCCGGCGGGAACAGCCGCGCGATGGGCGCAATCGAGCAGGACTGAACCCATGCGCTCAAGCTCGGCCTTCAGCAAACCAGCCGCGGAATCCGGACGGGTCGACTTAAACGAATTGGAGCAGACGAGCTCTGCCAGGTGATCGGTATGATGGGCCGGGGAGCTCACCTGGGGGCGCATCTCGCACAGCTTAACGGCAAACCCGCGGTCTGCCAGCTGAATCGCGCATTCCGAACCCGCCAGACCGCCACCGATAACCGTCACCTGATCGAACTGCATCTGCAAACACCTTTCTAATTGACACGTTTTCCATTGTGACCGAAGGGCGTCTGGGCGTGAAGGGCAAACTTGGAGGGCGCATACCTTCCATCCATCATGCGCTCGATAAGGCCCTCGAGCTCAAGCGAACCCAAGAGTTTGAGTACGCCGACAGCATCGAGCGAGACGAGCGCCGCGATGTCGTCGACCTTGAGCGGAGAGGCAATGAGCGCATGCATCACAGTTTGCTGCGTTGGATCCAGGTCGGCAATGCCGGGAGCATCGGGGCGCGAGTAGCGCAGGGTGCCGTAGATGCGTGAGATTGCCATCTCGATGGACTCCTCGTCGACAATGCAGCAGGCACCGTTCGCAATGAGGTAATTCGTGCCACGCGACTCGGGCGATAGGATCGACCCCGGCACGGCAAGAAGTTCGCGCCCCAAATCCATAGCAGCCTCGGCTGTAGAAAACGTCCCAGAAGGCATACCCGCCTCGGATACAAAGAGAGCTTGCGACAGGGCCGCGATTACGCGATTGCGGCGCGGAAAGGCGAACTTGCGCGGACCCATGCCCCACGGAGAGATCGACACGACCGCGCCACCCGTATCAAGCGTGCGCGTAATCAGCCCCGCGCTCGAACGCGGGTAGACCACGTCGGCGCCCGTCCCCAGCACCACAACGTGTTTGCCGCCGGCGTTGACCGCAGCCCAACCCGAGGCCTGGTCACAACCGACCGCACCGCCCGAAACTACCGTCACTCCCGCCTCGACCGCAACCTTTGCCGCAAGCTCTGCCACGGCAAGACCATACGGCGAGGCCTTTCGCGCACCGATGATGGAGAGCGCGGGCGTCGAAAGCGCCTCGGGGTTGCCGCGCACATAGAGCGTCTGAGGTACATCAGAAAGCTCCAAAACGGTCTCGGGATACAACGCGTCACCTGGATGCAGCTCGAAGGTCCCCTCGGCCATCATT
This sequence comes from uncultured Collinsella sp., assembly GCA_958407085.1. GTDB lineage: Bacteria > Actinomycetota > Coriobacteriia > Coriobacteriales > Coriobacteriaceae > Collinsella. The sequence continues at coordinate 2,647 of CATYHY010000026.1, forward strand.
GGTCCCTCCTTCCCTGGTACATCGCCGCCTCGAGCACGTGGTCCTGCGTCACTTGTTCGCTCTCGGCGACATCTGCGATCGTGCGCGCAATGCGAACCAGGCGCACGATGCCGCGCCCTGTGAGATGTGTGCGTTTGGACAGACCGAGCACACACTTCTCCGCCGCATCATCGAGCTCAAAGGTCGAAACGACGCCGTCAATGGACCGTGTCTCGTCATCCTCGGCCTCGGCATCCGCATCGTCCATACGGGACTCGCGCCAGGCGCGAAAGGCGCGACCGCGCACAACGTAGTCACGTAACTCGGCCGACGACATACCCTCCGCGCCCTCGATAATCACCTGGGGGTCGGGACGGGTCACATCGATCATCATGTCGATACGGTCGGCCAAAGGACCGCGCAGCTTTGCCCGATAGCGCTCCACCATCGCCGCCGAGCAGCGACACGGCACCTCGCGATCGCCCAAAAAGCCGCAGGGGCAGGGATTGCTCGCAGCCAGCAGTTGAAAGCGCGACGGGAAGGTAAAGGCCCCGTCGACGCGTACGATCCTCACATAGCCACGTTCGATGGGCTGACGCAGCGTCTGCAGCACACCCGTGGGAAACTCGGCAAGCTCGTCCAAAAAGAGCACACCGCCATGAGCAAGGCTGATCTCACCCGGGTGCACCGGGCGCCCACCGCCGATAAGGCCTGCGGTCGAAATACTGTGATGGGGACTGCGGAAGGGCCGGTGCCCCGCCAACAAGCCATCAATGTTCTCACCCAAAACCGAATGGATGCACAGCGCCTCCTGTTGATCCTCAACAGAAAGCTCGGGCAGGATGCCGGTCATACGACGTGCGAGCATCGTCTTGCCCGATCCCGGGGACCCAATCATGAGCAAGCCGAGTTCTCCTGCCGCCGCAAGCGCCATGCCGCGTTTGGCAACCTCCTGCCCCAGCACGTCGACATAGTCGAGCTCGGGCTCAAAGGTCGCCTCAGGCCCTTCAGAATCCAGGTAGTGCCGCGCGGCATCGCCCATACCATGAGCAAGCTGAGACAAATGATCGATAAAGCCGCAATCCACGCCCGCGAGTGGCACATGCTGGTCTGACCTGCCGGCGATAAAAGACAGCCCCATGTCGCGAGCCAGCAGTTGAAACGCCACCTCGCCCTTGACGGGAAGCACCGTACCGTCCAAGCCGAGCTCGCCGGCGATAAGGCAGCGATCGAGGTTGTCACGGGGAATCTGACCATCGGCTGCCAGAACCGCGATGGCGATAGGCAGATCAAAGCCGCTACCGGTCTTGCGAATATCGCCGGGCGCCAGGTTGACCGTAATGCCCGAGCGTGGGATCTCGAACCCGGCGGAGTGCATCGCGCAGCGAATACGACCGCGCGACTCCATCACCTCCATACTCGGAATGCCGAGCATTTGGATGCCCGGAACGCCACCGGCAAGCGAGACCTCGACCGTGACGGGAATCGCCTCGACGCCGCGGATGCAGGCCGCGTGAACGGCAAACGTCTCGAACGCCATCACGAAACCTGCCAATCGAACGCGTTGTACTGGTGCTCGATCTCGGCGATATGCCCGTCGCGGATGGTGACGCCCACGGCATCGAAGCGAATCGCCTTGAGCGGATAATGCTCCATGAGATAGCAACTTGCGATGCGGCGGTAGCGGCGTTGCTTTTGGGCGTCCACGGCCTCCTCGGGAAAGACCCGCGTGTTGCAATCCAGCGCAACGCGTCTGGTCTTGACCTCGGCCATCACCACGACATCGTCGAGCTCATCGAGCAGCACCAGATCGGCCTCGCCCTCGGTGCAACGATAACCCTGCTCCAGCAAGGTGTAGCCGCGCTCGTTAAAGTAGTCGATGGTGATCAGCTCGCCTAGCATGCCCAGCTCGCGGGGACTGAGTCCCTTGATAAACTCGGGCGTCATCGCCCCACAGTCGAGCTCGCCGTTTTCCCAACGCTCCTTGAGCTGCTGCGTCTTGCTCTTTTTGCTTGCGGCACTCATGGGGTCTCCTTTCCCGCACACTGCATTGCCCCGATGATGAGGGCACCTTTCATGCGGGTAAGTACCGGAAGCAAACCAAAAGCTGACCAAATGCCGACAAAAAACGGGCCGTACGCAGCAATGCTGCTGCATACGGCCCGCTACCAGCAGGTTTATAAAACCACAGAGGTCCCTGTCTCCACAATTGGCCTAGAAAAGGCGCTCAGTCTGCAGAAAGTTTCCGCAAAAGCTCACGCGGTGCAGCGGACAAAGTCCATGTTTGCGAATGGCCTCGATGTGCTCGGGGCTCGCATAGCCCTTCGACTCGGCCAGATGGTACTCGGGGTACTCGGCGTCGTACTCGACCATCATCTCGTCACGCGTGACCTTGGCCATGATGGACGCTGCGGCGATGCAGGCGATCTTGGCATCGCCTTTCACCACATCGCGCTCGTTAGGAACAGCGCCCAAGGGGTTGCCATCCATGAGGACGCAGTCGGGTTCAAGTCCCGTATCGGCCACGGCGCCCGCAACGGCGGTACGGATAGCACGGGCCATGCCCATCTCATCGATATCCTTAGGCGCGATATGGCAAAAACCGATCGCCGTCGCCACCTCGGCAATCTTCACTGAGAGCAACTCGCGGCGCGCCGGCGTGAGCTTTTTGGAATCGTTGATGCCCCAGACGCGCGGCTCCATGGGAAGGCACACGGCACACACGGTTAAGGGACCCGCTACCGAGCCGCGGCCCACCTCGTCGACACCAACGACCACCCCATCGCCGCCAAGCTCATGCATAAGCTCGTACATGTCATTGACGCGCTCGCGCTCGGCAAGTTCCTTAGCATGGCGTTTGAGGGCGCGTTCACAAGCCTTGATCACCTGCTGGCGCGGGTCCTCGCGATAATGCTCCACGAGGGCGGGGATCTCCTCAAACGTTGCGCTCGCTAGCTCTCCGGCAACCTGCGATGCCGAAACCGAGCTCGTCATATTGGCCATACCAGGCCCTCCTTGCATGCAAATCAGATAAAAAGAAGGGCCACCCGAAGGTGGCCCTTGTGTCCAAACGAGTGGACAGACGCTGCGATCTTCTTAGCGCTTCTCGGGGATGCGAGCAGCCTTGCCCACCTTGTCGCGGAGGTAGTACAGCTTGGCGCGACGGACGCGACCATGACGAACGACCTCGAGCTTGGCGATCTTGGGGCTGTGAAGCGGGAAGGTACGCTCAACACCGACACCGAAGGACATCTTGCGGACGGTGAAGGTCTCGCGGGCACCGGCGCCGGCCATGCGGATGACGTCGCCCTGGAAGACCTGGATGCGCTCGCGGTCGCCTTCCTTAATGCGGTAGTGAACCTTGACGTTGTCGGCGACGCGAACCTGAGGAATGTCCTCGCGGATCTGCTGACGCTCGATTGCGCGGATGTAATCCATGTGCAATTCCTTACTCTTCTAGAGGTGCCGTACCACCTTGGCCGGCACGTAGTTGAACAAACGTATTCGAGTATACACGCGCGGGTTTCTGCTGCAAGAACAATTTTTTACGCAGACAAAAAGACAAAACCCGCACATGATAACCGTCCGCCTCACGAATGAGACGGACGGCATGAAGGGGGGCTACGTTAGGCGTCTGAACCCAAAACGTTACGCGGAGCGCTTCGCCTCGAGCTTGGCCTGGGCGGCAGCCAGGCGTGCGAGGGGCACGCGGTAGGGCGAGCAGGACACATAGTCCACGTCGGCCACGTTGAACAGGCCCTTAATGGATTTGGGGTCGCCGCCGTGCTCGCCGCACACGCCAAAGTGCATGTCGGGGTTGGTGGCGCGGCCCTTCTCGACGGCCATGCGCACCAGCTCGAGCACCGCGGTATCGATGGTCTCGAAGGGATTGTCCTTCAGGATCTTCTTATGCATGTACAGCGGGATGAACTTAGCCTCGGCGTCGTCACGCGAGAAACCGAAGGTCGTCTGGGTGAGGTCGTTAGTGCCAAAACAGAAGAAGTCTGCATAATGGGCGATCTCGTCAGCGACCATGCAGGCGCGCGGCAGCTCGAGCATCGTGCCCACGGGAATATTGAGCTCGACGGCCTCTTCGTCGGAAACCTCGGCGATTACGCGCTCGATAACCTCGCGGATCTGGACATGCTCGGCCGTGATGGAAACGAGCGGAACCATGATCTCAGGGCGCGGATCGACGCCTTCCTTGATAAGACGGGCAGCAGCCGTAGCGACGGCGCGAACCTGCATGAGCGGCAGATCGCTAAAGACGACGGACAGGCGCACACCGCGCAGGCCGAGCATCGGGTTGGACTCGACCATACCGTCAATACGACGCAGACGGGTGCGCAGGGCGGCAAGCTCTTCCTCGTTGGCGCCAGCGGCTTCCTTCTTGGTGATGGCGACCTCGAGCTCGCGAGGATCATCCAGGAACTCATGAAGCGGCGGATCGAGCAGCCGGACGACCACATCGCGACCGGACATGGTCTTGAACATCGCCAGGAAGTCCTCGGTCTGAACCTTGAGCAGGTCGGCCAGGGCCTGCTGCTTCACGGTCTCATCGTCAGACAGGATAAAGCTCTGGATGATGTTCTTGCGATCGCCCAGGAACATGTGCTCGGTGCGGCACAGGCCAATAGCCTCGGCGCCAAACTCGAGGGCGAGCTCGGCATCCTCGGGATTGTCGGCGTTGACGCGCACATGGTTGGCATGGCCACAGGTCTCGTCCAGGCGAATCTCGTCGGCCCAGGACAGGATGGTGTCCAGGTCGCCGGTAAGCTCGGCGGAGGCCAGGTCGACGGGACCGTCGACGACGATGCCCTGGGTGCCGTCGATGGAGATGACATCGCCCTCGTGCAGTACGCGGTCGCTGCCCTCGATGCGCACGACCTTCTCGGCGGCGTCAATATGGAAGCGCTCAACGCCGCAGACGCAGGGCGTACCCATGCCGCGGGCGATAACGGCGGCATGGCTCGTCTTGCCACCGTGGCTGGTCAGGATGCCCTCGGCGGCGACCATGCCCTTCAGGTCGTCGGGGTTGGTCTCCCAACGAACCAGAATGACCTTGTGGCCCTCGTTGGCGCGCGCGACGGCGTCATCGCTCGAGAACACGACCTCGCCCACGGCGGCACCGGGGCTGGCGTTCAGACCGCTGGCCAGCGCCTCGTACTTCTTGGAGGCGTCAAACTGCGGGTGCAGGAGTTGGTCGAGCTGCGCGGGATCGATGCGGCTCACGGCCTCCTCGCGGGTGATCAGGCCCTCCTCGACCATTTCGATAGCGATGCGCAGGGCGGCGGTGGCGGTGCGCTTGCCCACGCGGGTCTGGAGCATCCAGAGCTTGCCCTGCTCGATGGTGAACTCGATATCGCACATATCGCGATAATGATCCTCGAGCGTCAGGAACACGCGCTCGAGCTCCTCACCTGCGGACTCGAGGCCCGGGGTGGTCTTGAGGTCGGCAATGGGCTCGGTGTTGCGGATGCCGGCGACGACGTCCTCGCCCTGGGCGTTAACCAGAAAATCGCCGTAGAACTCCTTGGTGCCGTCGGCCGGGTTGCGCGTAAAGGCGACGCCGGTCGCAGAGGTCTCGCCCTTGTTGCCAAAGGCCATGGCCTGCACGTTGACGGCGGTGCCGAGGTCGTCGGAAATGCCATGCTGCTTGCGGTAGATGCAGGCACGCTCGTTCATCCAGCTGCCAAAGACGGCCTGGATGGCAAGGCGTAGCTGAAGCTCCGGGTCGTGCGGGAAGATGGGCTTGCCGTCAGCGACCTCGAGCTCGGGATACAGGGCGGCATCGACGTTCTCGGAGAAGATGCCCTTAAAGGTCTCGACGAGTTCCTGCAGGTCCTCGGCCGAAAGCTCGGAGTCGACGCGAACGCCGGCGACCAGGCGGGCCTGGGTCAGGGCGTTCTCGAACAGGTCGGCATCGACACCCATGACGACGTTTGAGAACATCTGGATAAAGCGGCGGTAGCTATCCCAGGCAAAACGCAGGTTTTGCGTCTGGGCAATGAGACCCTGAACGGAGTCGTCGTTGAGACCCAAGTTGAGGACCGTGTCCATCATACCGGGCATGGAGAACGGAGCGCCCGAGCGAACCGACACGAGCAGCGGATCGGAGGCGTCGCCGAGCTTTTTGCCGCAACGGGCCTCGAGGTCTGCCTCGGCAGCAACGATCTCATCGAGTGCGCCCTCGGGCCACACGTTGCCGGCACCGGAGTACTCGACACAGGTCTGGCAGGTAATGGTAAAGCCACCGGGAACCGGCAGGCCGATACGGCTCATCTCGGCAAGGTTTGCGCCCTTGCCGCCAAGCACGAAGTTCATGGACTTGTCGCCCTCAGTGACACGGGTGCCCTGGGCGTCGGTTCCAAAACGGTAAACCCTCTTGCAATCGCTCACGATACTTCCCCTTCCATGCACTTACGCGCACGACCGTGGTAACGAATCGACCCGCCAGATGCGGGCCGTGAGGGAACTATACGGCGGGTTTTGAGCGGGCTTAAGCAGAGGATGCGCGGTTTGGTAAACGTGCTAAAACTGGCGGTAAACGGTAGATAAAGGTGGTTACCTTATGAAGATACCACTGCAAGAGAAATGCAGGTCAGATGCGATATTTTTGCTAAATCGCTTTATCAAAATGCTGCTACTATTAGGCTCGACGGGCGGCGCGGCGGGCACGGGCTTCTTGGATTTCCTCCAAGTGGCTAATGATCTCGGAGGCGCTCTCCTCGATCGCCTTGCCATCGGTACGCACCACAAAGCAGCCTAGGCGCTTCATGAGGGCACGGGCTTCCTCGAGCTCGCTGCGCACACTCTCGGGCTCGGCATAGGAGCCGGCAACGGCACGGGCGTAATCATCGCCCAAGCGGCTATCGCGAATCTCAGAAATAACGTCGACGGTCGAAATTAGGCCGAACAGGCGCATCGGGTCAACCTCGTAAATCGACTTGGGCGGCTCCATGCCGTGCGCCAGAGGGACATTAGCAACCTTGTAACCTTGATAGGCCAAATACATCGACAGCGGCGTCTTGGACGTGCGCGATACGCCCAACAGCACGATATCGGCACCCGACAGATCGTCGCAGCCGCGTCCATCATCGTGCTCAACGAAATACTCCATGGCCTCGATACGATGGAAATAGCGGTCATCGGTCCTGTGAATCACGCCCGCAACGCCCTTGGGCGGCACACCGATGAGCGACGACAGCACGGCAAGCGTCGGGCCGATCAGGTCGACCGAGCGAATATGCAACATACCCAAGTAGTCGAGCACACGAGCACGAAGGGCCGGGTCGACAATGGTGTGGAACACGGCGATATCGCGATGGTCGGCATCGACGCGCGGCCCCACAAATGACTTGACCTGCTCCACGGAGGTCACCTTAGGCAGGCGCAAAACGCGAAAAACCCCTTCATCAAATTGCCCGGACGCCGCAAGCACCACCTCACAAGCGGTATCACCGAGCGAGTCGGAGATAACGATAACGGTGGGACGAGCGGTGACCGGGCAATCCATGCGGGGCTCCTTTTGCGCTTATGCGCAGGCTAGCTTACTTTTTGCGGGCAAGCTCACCGATGTTGGCGATGCCGGAGAAAACGGCCTCGAAGCGGTTGAGCAGCTTAAGGCGATTATCGCGGAGCTGCTCGTCCTTGTCCATGACCATAACCTCATCGAAGAAACGGTCGATGGGCGCGCGCAGGGCGGCGAGGGCGGCAAATGCGGCCGGGTAGTCCTCGGCAGCAAGGGCAGCATCGACAGCAGTCTGAGCAGCCTCGGAAGCATCGGCAAGCGCGAGCTCGGCCTCGCCCATCAGGCTGCGGTCGTACTCCGCGCCCAGCTCGGGCTTGGAGATGTGCGCGGCACGGGCATAGGCCGTAGCCAGGTTGTCAAAGGTCTCGGCATCGTTCTTGCGGGCCTCGTCGAGGGCGGCGCAGCGGGCGAAGAAGACGGACGGGGCGATGATGTGCACCGCGGAGACGGCGGCAACGGTATCAGCCGGGATCTTTTCGTCGCGGGCCATGCTCACCAGGCGGCCATGGAAGAAGTCACGAACCTGCTGGGCGACCTCGGCGGCGTCGAACTCAATGCCCTGCTCACTGTAGAGCTCGAGGGCGAAGTCGATGAGCGACGTGGGGTCGATCGGCAGGCGGTCGCGCAGGATGTTGATGATGCCGATAGCGGCACGACGCAGCGCGTAGGGGTCCGAAGAGCCGGTCGGGGGCTCGCCGATGGCAAAGATACCGGCGATGGTATCGAGCTTGTCGGCGCAAGCCACGATGCAGCCAGCGGTGCCCTCAGGCAGCTCGTCACCGGCAAAGCGGGGACGATAGTGATCGCGGATAGCATGAGCGACCTCGTCGTTCTCCCCCATCGCGGTCGCGTAATAACCGCCCATCACGCCCTGCTGGCTCGTGAACTCGACAACGGCGTTAGACACCAGGTCGGCCTTGCACAGGTGCGCGGCGCGAGCGGCATCGGCGGCAAGGTGGGCGCCCAGATGAGCCTCGCGGGCGATAGCGAGCGCGAGCTGCTCGATGCGCTCGGACTTGGCGAGCACGCTACCGAGCTTCTCCTGGAAGGCAACCTTGGCCAGACGCTCGCGGAACTCGTCGAGGGAGATCTTCAGGTCCTCCTCGTAGAAGAACTTGGCATCGTCCAAACGGGCACGCACAACGCGCTCGTTGCCGTCGATCACGCGCTCGGCGTTCTCGGGCTTGCTGTTGGAGACGACCACGAACTCACGCGTGAGCTTGCCCTCGCCGTCATAGATCGGGAAGTAGCGCTGGTTGGTGAGCATGGACTCGCAGATAATCTCGTGCGGGACCTTGAGGAACTCCTCATCGAAGGTACCGACGAGCACCGTCGGCCACTCGCAGAGGTTAATGACCTCCTCGAAGACCTTCTTGGGCGTATCGACATGGCAGCCGGGACGGGCAGCCTCGACCTCGGCGATACCGGCGAGGATGGCCTCACGACGACGCTCGGCAGAAAGCACGCCGGCGTCCTCGAGCACTTGCTCGTAGACGGCGGGGCTGGCGACCACATGGTCACCGGGGCCAAGTACGCGATGACCACGCGTGGTGTTGCCACTCGTCACGTCGGCAAACGACACGGGCACAACATCCTCGCCCAGAAGGCAGCAAATCCAACGGACCGGACGAACAAAGGTAGCATGCTCGTGACCCCAGCGCTGGGAGCGGTAGTTGGGCCACTGCAGGCCGGCGATGGTCTTCTCGCACAGAGCGGTCAGAATCGGCGTAGCCGGTGCGGAGGGAATATTCTTCTCGGCGAACACATACTCACGACCGTCAGTGTCCTCGCGACGGACCAGGTCCTCGGCAGCCACACCGCACTTGCGGGCGAAGCCCTGGGCGGCCTTGGTGGCGTTACCGTCAGCGTCGAAGGCAATGTTGGCCGCGGGGCCACGCTTGACCTCGTGAACCTCGTCGGTCGCGGTGGCGACATCGGCAACGAGTGCAGCCAGGCGGCGCGGGCTCGAGATCACGCGGACCTCGCCGTGGGCCAGACCGGCCTCGTCGAGACCCTTGGCGATCATGGTGCCAAGCTGCTTGACGGCATTGTTCAGCGGTGCAGAGGGCATTTCCTCCGTACCGATCTCAAACAGGAAATCCTTAGCGTCTGCCATGGCTTACGCCACCTCGCCTTCCTGGTCGGCATTCTCGTTGACTCCGGCGACCTCGGCCATGTAGGCCTCGCAGCACGCCTTGGCGACGGCGCGGACGCGCAGGATGTAGTTGGCACGCTCGACTGCGGACAGAGCGCCGCGGGCATCGAGCAGGTTGAAAGCGTGGCTGCACTTCATGACGCAGTCATATGCCGGCAGCGGCAGCTTGCGCTCTAGACAGGAATGGCACTCGGCCTCGTAGTCGTCAAACTTCTGACGCATCATCTCGACGTTGGCGACCTCAAAGTTGTAGGCACTGAACTCGCGCTCGTTCTCGAGGAACACGTCGCCATAGGTCATGGGCGTGCCGTCGGGCAGGTAGCTCCACACCAGGTCGTAGACCGAGTTGACGCCCTGGGCGTACATGGCGATGCGTTCCAGGCCATAGGTGATCTCGACGGGCACGGGGTCGACCTCGATGCCGCCTACCTGCTGGAAGTACGTAAACTGCGTGACCTCCATGCCGTTGAGCCAGACCTCCCAGCCAAGGCCCCAGGCGCCGAGCGTCGGGCTCTCCCAGTCGTCCTCGACAAAGCGGACGTCATGGTCGTTGGGGTCCAGACCGATAGCGGCAAGAGACCCCAGGTAAAGCTCCTGGGCGTTGACCGGTGAGGGCTTGATGAGCACCTGGAACTGATAGTAGTGCTGCATGCGGTTGGGGTTCTCGCCGTAGCGGCCGTCGGCGGGACGGCGGCAAGGCTGCGCATAGCAGGTGCGCCACTCGGCGGGACCGAGCGAGCGCAGCGTGGTCGCGGTATGGAAGGTACCGGCACCGACCTCGGAGTCATAGGGCTGCATAATGACGCAGCCCTGCTCGCCCCAGTACTGCTGGAGGCGCAGGATGATGTCTTGGAAGGAAAGCGATGAAGCGTTCATGCCTCTAATATCCCCTCGTCGAAACGATTACACGGTTAGGTACTGTACTATAGCGGTTTTTAGTCGATAGCGCCGATGCGGTTGAGCGGCCAGTAGCGAACGAGTGCCACAGCGATCAAATCAGAGCGATCGACGGGACCAAAGTAGCGTGAGTCGGCAGAGTTTTCGCGGTTGTCGCCCATCACCCACACGCACCCGTCGGGAACGGTGTAGGGATAGCTTACCTGAGTGCCGGGTGCTTGGACCGAAAGTGGCCAGCTCATGCCCGTCGTATAGTCCTCGTCGAGCGCTTGGCCGTCAACGACCACCTTGCCATCCTGCAGGTCGACCGTCTGGCCGGCCGTGGCAATAACACGCTTGACAAGAACATCATGCTCGGAGGTGCCATCGGGGTTGTGAAACACCACGATATCGCCCTGCTTGACGGGCTGACCGAGCTCGAGGCTCACCTTTTGTGCCAGGATCTGGTCGCCAATCTCGATCGTGTCCTCCATAGAGCCGGTGGGCACCACAAAGGGCTCGACCACAAAGGTGCGGATCAGGAAGGTGGCCACGAGCGCGATCGCGATGACCGCGATCCACTCAAAAGCGCCCCTCAACGCGGAATGTTGCGTAGGAACCATACTCACTCCTCGCTCTGCGAATACGAAGCGTCAAGGATCTCCTGCGCGTAAGCGCGCTCCTCGGGCGTGAGCCGCGCCGTCTCGATCAGATCGGGACGCCAGCGGCAGGTGCGCTCGATGGCGTTCTTGCGACGCCAGGCATCGACCTTGGCGTGATCGCCGCTCACGAGCACCGGAGGCACGCCCTCGCCGTTGAACTCGGCAGGACGGGTGTACTGCGCGTACTCGAGCAGGCCTCCATCCTCGGCGGTCGAGAACGACTCGTCCACGTTGCTCATCTCGTCGCCCAGGGCGCCGGGAATCAGGCGTACGACGGCATCGGCAACGACCATAGCGGGAAGCTCGCCGCCCGTGAGCACGTAGTCGCCGATCGACAGACGCTCATCGGCATACG
>CATYHY010000027.1 GCA_958407085.1 uncultured Collinsella sp.
ACCCCCAGCCTTGTGCGTGTAAAGCACCTGCGCTAACCGTTGCGCCAATCGCCCGTGCGGAGAGAGTATAGCAAAACAATCGCCCCATTCACCTCATATCCATTAAAGGTAACCGGCGCGTGTCACAGCGGAGCTGATTCAGTTGAGATTGCCTGAACATTCCGCCCCTCTTTACGCCCTCGGGTATACTCAAAAGCTACTGATTCGATTTGATGCCCAGCAACAGCAGAGGGGATAGTATATGTGCGGTTTTGTCGGTTTTGTCGGTGGGACGGATAACCAATCCGAGGTGCTCACCAAGATGATGGACCGCATCGTCCATCGCGGTCCCGACATGGGCGGTCAGTTTATCGACGGCCGCGTTGCCCTCGGCTTCCGCCGCCTGTCGATCCTCGACCTGACCGAGGCTGGCGCCCAACCCATGGCCAACGAGGACGGTAGCGTCGTCATTGTCTTCAACGGCGAGATCTACAACTTCCAAGAACTCCGTTCCGAGCTCGAGGCCAAGGGCTACAAGTTCCACTGCGGCGCCGACACCGAGAGCCTCCTGCACGGCTACGAGGAGTGGGGCGAGGCCGTTCTCGATCGCCTGCGCGGTATGTACGCCTTCGTCATCTGGGACAAAAAGAAGAACAAGCTTTTTGGCGCCCGCGACATCTTTGGCATCAAGCCGCTCTACTACTATCCCATGGCCGATGCGGGCGACGGCGCTCCGGGCGTGCTCTTTGGTTCCGAGATCAAGAGCTTCCTGGACTACCCGCACTTCCACAAGGCGGTCAACAAAAAGGCTCTGCGTCCGTACATGACGCTGCAGTATTCGGCAACCGAGGAGACCTTCTTCGAGGGTGTCTACAAGCTGCCGCCGGCGCACTACTTTACCGTCGATATCCCGACCGGCAAGATGAACATCGAGCGTTACTGGGATTGCGATTACTCTGCCGTCGAGAAGCCGTTCGAAGAGTATGTCGATGAGCTGGACGAGGTCGTGCACGAGAGCGTCGAGGCCCATCGCATCGCCGACGTCAAGGTCGCGTCGTTCCTCTCCGGTGGCGTCGACTCCAGCTACATCGCCGCTTGCCTCATGCCCGACAAGACCTTCTCGGTGGGCTTTGACTACAAGAACTTCAACGAGACCAACTACGCCAAGGAGCTTTCCGATAAGCTCGGCGTCGAAAACGTTCGCAAGATGATTACCGCCGACGAGTTCTTCGGTGCGCTCGAGGACATCCAGTATCACATGGACGAGCCGCAGTCCAACCTGTCTTCCGTGCCGCTGTGGTTCTTGGCCGAGATGGCCCGCAAGGACGTCACCGTGGTGCTTTCGGGCGAAGGCGCCGACGAACTCTTTGGCGGCTACGCCTACTACGAGGATACGGTCCCGGTGCGCAAGTACAAAAAGATGGTGCCGCTGCCCGTCCGTCGCGCGCTCGGTAACCTGGCGCTGCATATGCCGTACTTCAAGGGACATAACTTCCTGGTCAAGGGTGCCGAGATCCCCGAGAAGTCGTTCCTGGGACAGGCTCTGGTATGGCCGGAGCGCGAGGTCGACGGCGTGCTCAAGCCCGAGTACAACACCGGCGATGGCGCCTTCGAGCTTGCCGCTCCCATCTATGCGCGCGTGAAGGGTCAGCCCGAGCTGGTCAAGAAGCAGTACCTGGACATGAACATGTGGCTCCCGGGCGACATTCTGCTCAAGGCCGACAAGATGTGCATGGCACACTCACTGGAGCTGCGCGTGCCCTTCCTGGACCGCAAAGTCATGGAGTTCGCCGAGCACATTCCCGACCGCTACCGCATCAACGAGAACGGCAACAAACAGGTACTCCGCCACGCTGCCAACAAGTCGCTGCCCGATGAGTGGGCCACCCGTCCCAAGGTGGGCTTCCCGGTGCCGATTGTCTACTGGCTGCGCGAGCAAAAGTGGTACGACTATGTCAAGGAGTACTTCACCGCGCCGTGGGCAAGCGAGTTCTTCGATACCGACGAACTCATGCACCTGCTCGATCTGCACTTTGCGGGCAAGGGCGATTTCCAGCGCAAGATCTATACGCCGCTCGTGTTCTTGGTGTGGTACAAGCGCTTCTTTATCGACGAGGACCAGCCCGCTGTTCAGGCTGCCTAGCCTCGGCTGACGAACGCCTGCGCGTAACGGCTCCTCCGGGAGCCGTTTTTGCGTGGGTGCGTTTCAGTTACTATAAAACCGTCCCTGCCAAATGGCTGAGAAAGGTGAAAGATGCACCATTCGGATTCCGCGACCGTGACCACGGTCGATACGCTTGCCAAGCTTCTCGATGTGTGCGGCGAGCTGCGCGCATCAGAGCAGGTTGACGAGCGTGCCGTGACCGGCTGCTCGTTTGATTCGCGCGCGGTCTCGGCAGGTGACGTGTTCTTCTGCAAAGGTGCTGCCTTTAAGCCCGCGTTTTTGAGCATGGCGCTCGATGCGGGCGCCGTCGCATTTGTGTGCGAGGAGTCACTGGTCGAGTCTCTGGAGCCGCTGGCGCAGGAGAGCGGTGCTGCGATGCTGGTTGTTGATAGCGTTCGCACGGCCATGGCCCTGTTGCCGCCGGAGGTCTACGACCGTCCCGACCACGACGTCAAGATCGTGGGTATCACCGGTACCAAGGGAAAGACCACGGCCGCTTTTATGCTCCAGTCGATTATCAAAGCGGCGGGCGAGTCCTGCGGCATGATCGGCTCGGTGAGTACCGACGATGGCATCGAGTGCTACGAGAGCACCAATACTACGCCCGAGGCCCCCGAGGTCTGGCGCCATATCGCCAACTGCCGCACGTCCGGTCGCCAGTCCATGGTCATGGAGGTTTCGAGCCAGGCGCTCAAGTACCAACGCGTCGAGAATCTGCCGTTTGACGTGGCGTGCTTCCTCAACATCGGCCGCGACCACATCTCGCCGATCGAACACCCCACGTTTGAGGATTATTTTGAGAGCAAACTCAGGATCTTTGACCAGGCAAAGACCGCCGTGGTGAATCTAGGCACCGAAGAGGTTGACCGTGTGCTAGAGGCAGCGTCGACGGCCGAGCGCTTGGTGACCGTTGGCGTCGAGCATCCCGAGGCAAGTCTGTGGGCGAGCGACGTACGCATGGTCGGCTTTAGCATCGAGTTCAACTTGCATGGCCTGTGTGCCGACGAGTCCGAGGCGGGGGAGAAGATCCTGCTGGGTATCGCGGGAGACTTTAACGTGGAGAACGCGCTGGTCGCTATCGCCGCCGCGCGCGAGATCGGCATCGGTATCGAGGCCATCAAGAAGGGCCTCTCCAAACTGCGTGTGCCGGGCCGTATGGAGGTCGTGGAGTCGAAGGACGGCCGCGTGATCTGCGTCGTTGACTATGCGCATAACCAGCTTTCGTTCCGTTCGCTTTTCTCGTCGGTCAAGCGCGCGTTTCCCGCTAGTCCAGTCATTGCGGTGTTTGGCGCTGCCGGCGGCAAGGCGCAGGAGCGCCGCGAGCAGCTTCCGCGCGAGGCCGCACCATATTCCGACCTGATGATCTTTACGAACGAGGATCCAGCTCACGAGGACCCGATGAAGGTCTGTCGCGAGCTTGCCGAGCATGTTCCCGACGATACGCCGAACAAGATCATCCTCGATCGCGAAGCCGCTGTGCATGCGGCGTTCAAGGCGGCGCGCGAGGAGTACGTCAACCCCGATGCTCCCACCATTGTCTTGCTGCTGGCAAAGGGTGACGAGGAGCTCATGCACGTGGGCGACGAGTTCGTGCCCATCGAGAGCGACCTTTCGCTGGCCAATCGCCTGATCGATGTTACCCAGTTTGACTAATGAACCATGATGGCGGCGGCGCCCTGAGTGCGCTGTCGCCATAAGCGTGTTCCCTCAATCAAAACATGCCGTCCAAGTCCAAACCCTTCTACGTAAACGGAGTAACCATGTCCCACAATACCCTGCCGACCGTCGCTGAGCTTTCGGGCGAGATGCGCGAGCGCTTGGCCAAGGTCAAATACGTCTTTACCGACCTGGATGCCACGATGCTTGCACCCGGCTCGTGCTTGCTGCGCGACAACGACGGCAACCCCTCGACCAAACTCGTCGAGGCCGTCGTGGCGCTCGCTCGTGCTGGCATTCAGGTGGTTCCCACCTCGGGCCGCAACCGTACCATGATCCACGAGGACGCGCGCGTGCTCGGCCTCAACTCCTACATTGGTGAGATGGGCGGCCTGGTTATGTACGACCTCAAGGCCAACGATTGGGAGTATCTGACCGGCGACATGCCTTACGACCCCGTCTGCGGCCTTACTCCGCACCAGGTGATCGAGCAGACCGGCGTGTGCGAGAAGATCCTCGCCCGCTGGCCGCACAAGATCGAGTATCACAACGACATGTCGACCGGCTACAAGTACCGCGAGGTCACCGTCGGCATGCGCGGCGATGTGCCCGACAATGAGGTCCAGGCCATCCTGGACGAGGCCGGCTGCGGCCTGGTGTGGGCCTGTAACGGTCACCTGACGCATCTGTCCAAGCCGACGACGCTCGAGCTCGATCGCGTCGAGGACGGTCGCGCATTCAACATCAACCCCGCGGGCCTCAACAAAGGCGTCGCCATTGCGCGCTTCTGCGAGCACCTGGGGATCGAGCGCGAGGAGACGCTCGCGCTCGGCGACTCCGAGTCCGACTTCTACATGGCCGATCACGTGGGCACGTTCTGCCTGGTCGAGAATGGCCTGACGAGCGCCGGCGCGCCCGAGTTCCTGGCTGCTTGCGAGAACGCTTTCGTTACGCGTGGCAAAATTGTCGACGGTTGGGCGGCGACGGCAGAGCTGCTGGTCGCGGCGCGTTCGTAGCGCGCCGCCGCCGCACTTGGACATGTCTTTTCGAGAGAGACTGGTGAGGTAATGTCCGATATCGAGAATCCGGCAGGCGACACGCGCCCGATTGGCGTGTTCGATTCTGGTTTGGGCGGTCTGACGGTTGCGCGCGCCATCGCGACGGCGCTGCCGCACGAGTCCGTCTACTACTTTGGCGACACCAAACGCTGCCCCTACGGCACGCGCACCGAGGATGAGGTGCGCTCGTTTGCGTTGCAGGCGGGTCGTTGGCTTTCGAAGCACGACGTCAAGATTATGGTCATCGCCTGCAACACGGCGACCGCTGCGGCCTTGCGTCTGGCCCAGCAGGTGCTCGACGTTCCCGTGATCGGTGTGATCGCGCCGGGTGCCCGTGCAGCAATCAACAGCACGCGTACGCGTCGCGTGGGCGTGCTCGCCACCAACCTCACCATTCGCTCGGGCGCCTACACGCGCGCCATTCAGGATCTGGATGCCGGCGTCGATGTATACGGCTGTCCTGCCTCGAGCTTTGTCGAGGTTGTCGAACACGAGCTCGCCTCGGGTGCACATCTGCAGGAACAGTGGCTTGAGAACGAGGACATCTTCGATACGCCTGCCGTGCGTGCGCTGGTGGGTGCCACGGTTGAGCCGCTGCGCGACCACGGTATCGATACCGTGGTGCTCGGCTGTACGCATTTTCCGCTGTTGGTGGGACCTATCCGGCATGCGCTGGGGCCTGGGGTGCGCGTCGTGAGTTCCGCCGAGGAGACCACGCGCGAGCTGACCGATATCCTCACGCGCCGCGAGCAGCTGGCGGGCGACGCCGCCGAGCCGCAGCATCGTTTTGCCACGACGGCCGATAACATTGCCGAGTTTGCGGTGGCGGGCAGCTTTATCTTTGGACAGCCGCTCAAGAGCATCGAACATATCGATATCGATGAGCTGAAATAGATGTAAGGCAGCCGCCAAAGCCTTCGCCACATCTTTTGCCGAAAGGAAATTTCTATGGAGTACATGCAGGTCAACCGCGCCAACGGTCGCGCCGCCAACGAGTTGCGCCCCGTTAAGCTCACCCGTGGTGTCATGAAGCACGCCCACGGCTCGTGTTTGGCCGAGTTCGGCGACACGCGCGTGCTGTGTGCCGCCACTATCGAGGAGGGCGTGCCGGGCTGGCGAAAAGGAGCTAAGGCCGGCTGGGTGACCGCGGAATACGCCATGCTGCCGGCGTCGACCGGCAAGCGCTGCAAGCGCGAGCACGCCAACCGCAAGGGTCGCTCCATGGAGATCGAGCGCCTCATTGGCCGCAGCCTGCGTACCGTCGTCAACATGAAGGCGCTCGGCGAGTACACCGTCACCGTTGACTGCGATGTGATTCAGGCCGATGGCGGCACGCGTACAGCGAGCATCACCGGCGCCTGGGTGGCGCTGCACGACGCCCTCGCCATGTGGGTCGAGGCGGGCAAGATCGAGCGCATCCCGCTTATCGGCCAGGTGGCTGCCATCTCCATGGGCGTTGTCGACGGCAATACGCTGCTTGACCTCGATTATTCCGAGGACAGCCATGCCGAGGTCGACATGAACCTCGTCGCCACCGACACCGGTGAGATGATCGAGCTCCAGGGTACCGGCGAGCAGGCGCCCTTCGACCGCAAACGCCTCAACGCTCTGCTCGACCTGGGCGACAAGGGTATCGCCGAGCTCATCGAGCTTCAGCGCCAAGCCCTCGCCTAACCTGCCAAAAAGGGACAGGTTTATTTTGGTAGGTTTTATTTGCGGAGACGTCTAGACACAAGACTGCCGTTGATTGAGAGGGGAGAGGCGGAGGCCCTCGTTGCCCTCGGCGCGGCATTGATATAGAGACAAGGAGGCCAGTCATGGCACTTGAGAAGATTGACATCGACACCCTTGACCCGGCGGCGACCATCGTCGTGGCAACTGGAAACGCTCATAAGCTCACCGAGATCGAGGCCATTTTGGGCAAGGTCATGCCCGAGGTGCGCTTTGTGGCGCTCGGCCAGCTGGGCGATTTTGAGGACCCCGAGGAAAACGGCACGACGTTTTTGGAGAACGCCATCATCAAGGCCCAAGCCGCGGTCGAAGAGACGGGGCTCATGGCCATTGCCGACGATTCGGGCTTGGTCGTTGATGCCCTGGACGGCGAGCCGGGCGTGTATAGCGCGCGCTATGCGGGCGTGCACGGCGACGATGCCGCCAACAACGCCAAGCTGCTCGTTAACCTGGAAGGCGTGGCCGACGAGGATCGCACCGCGCGCTTTATGAGCGTCGTTGCGCTCATCGACACGGACGGTTTGGTCACCTATGGTGAGGGCGCCTGCGAGGGCACTATCGCACACGAGGGCCGCGGCGATCACGGCTTTGGCTACGACCCGCTGTTCCTGCCGGTCGACACGCCGGGCAAGACCATGGCCGAGCTGACGGCTGACGAGAAGAACGCCATCAGCCATCGTTTCCACGCGCTCGAGCATCTGTCCGCCAAGCTGACGGGCGAGGAGTAGGCCATGCGTGCGGTGGTGCAGCGCGTGCTCAACGCCGGCGTGACGGTCGACGGCGAGTGCGTGGGCCGCATTGGACGCGGCTACCTGGTGCTGCTGGGTGTGGGCCATGGCGATACGCGTGCCGAGGCCGACAAGCTGTGGGGCAAGCTCCGCGGGCTGCGTATCAACGAGGACGAGAACGGCAAGACCAATCTGGCACTTGCCGATGTCGACGGCGAGGTGCTCGTGGTGTCGCAGTTCACGCTGTTCGCCGACTGCCGCCACGGTCGCCGTCCGTCGTTTACGGATGCCGGCGCGCCCGATGTTGCCAACGAGCTCTACGAGTACTTCCTGACGCTCGTTCGCCAAGATGTCGAACACGTGGCGCACGGCATTTTTGGCGCCGATATGAAAGTCGACTTGGTCAACGACGGCCCATTCACCATCGTCTTGGACACCGATAACCTTTAGGTTACGCGGTTTTACCAAACCGCGTAACAACTGGTCATGCGAGATTGTCGTCTGGTACGTATTCGAGACCGGGCTTTTTTAGCTACTTGCGTATGGCCACAACAGGGTGCTATAGTATTAGAGTTTTGTCTATCTTAGGGGTATTATCCCCTTTTTGAATTGCACCTTCTGGAGGCCCTGTTCATGGAAGAGATGGAAGTCAATCACGTCGACGACATCCACGAGAAGCTGACCGATATGGTGGGCGATCGCGTCAAGGTTAAGGCCAACATGGGCCGTACCCGCGTTGTCGAGCGCATGGGCACCATCAAGAGCGTCCACCCCGCCGTCTTTATCGTCGAGGTCGACGAGCGTCGCGGCCGCAAGTCGCGTCAGTCCTACCAGTATATTGATGTGCTCACCGGTCAGGTCGAGCTGTTCGACCCCGAGAGCGGCGAGCATATCTTTACCCCGCTCGGCAATCAGCTCGAGGAGCATTAACGGTGACCGATTGGTCCCTGACTCTTTCCGCGCCGGCAAAGATCAACCTCTACCTGGGGGTTCATACCGAGCGCGATGACCGCGGCTACCACAGGGTCGATTCCCTGATGGCAGCCGTCGGTCTTTCCGATACCGTGACGGTCACGCCGGCGCAGGCGCTGACCGTCCAGACGGTTCCAGCATCAGATTTTCCCATGCAAAAGAATACGGCGTATCGGGCTGCGGTTGCTATGGCCGAGCATTATGGTCGCGAGGCAAACATCTGCGTGACGATTGAGAAGCGCATTCCATTGTGCGCCGGCTTGGGCGGCCCCTCGACGGATGCGGCCGCGGTCATTGTCGCCTTGGCGGAGCTCTGGGGCATTGATCGCACCGACCCAGCGCTCGACGATATTGCGCGGGGCATTGGTGCTGACGTCCCGTTCTTTTTGCACGCGAGTCCTGCGTTCTACGTAGGTGGGGGAGATGTGCTGGCAACTGAGTACCCCGCGCTGCCCGCGACGCCCGTCGTGCTGGTCAAGCCGCGCGAGGCAAGCGTTTCGACAATTGAAGCCTATCGACGTTTTGACGAGGCCCCGGTGCCTGCGGACAAGCCCGGCGCGATAGCTTCTGCCTTGCGTGCTGGTGATGCCGAGACGGCATATGCACTCATCCATAACAACCTTGGTGTCATTTCCGCACAGATGGAGTCGCAGATTCAAACGGTCCTCGACTGGCTGCGTAAACAGGACGGAACCGTTGCTGTAGATGTGTGCGGATCGGGTGCCTGCTCGTTTGCCATTTGCGACACCGCTGCCACGGCCGAAAGGCTTGCCGATGCTGCCCAGCAAAGTGGCTGGTGGACCTGCGCGACTGAGCTTATTCCCAACACGGTTCAAATCGACGCGCCAAAGAAATAAAAATTTCTCTAGCACGCGGCGAAAATCTTTGTTACTATAGTCGAGCTAACGGGTTGTGGCTCAGTTTGGTAGAGCACTGCGTTCGGGACGCAGGGGTCGCTGGTTCAAATCCAGTCAACCCGACCAGAGCATGAGGAGGGACCGCTTCTTGCGGTCCCTTTTTTTAGCTAGTGTTGTGATACCGCGATACCCGCGGTATACTCATTCGAGCTTGTCTCGCTGTATTGTGGAGGTCTACATGTTTGGACTGAGGGCTCCTGAGCTCATCATTATTCTCGTCGTTGTCTTGATCATCTTCGGGCCTAAGAACCTGCCGAAGCTCGGCAAGTCTCTCGGCTCTACCGTCAAGAATATCCGCGAGGGTATGGAGGGCGACGATAAGGGCGAAACCAAGCAGGCCGAGGACGTTGTGGTCGAGGAGTCCAAGGAGGACAAGGAGATCGCAGAGCTCGAGGCCAAGCTCGCTGCTGCCAAGCAAAAGAAGGCAGAGGACAGCGACGCGGACGCAGAGTAGTCCCATCCCTTTGGGGTGAGCACCTGACCGGCTTGCCCGCAGGCTAGCCGGTCTTTTTCGTTTTGTTGACAGTTGATCGTTACATCATAGTTGGGGAGATATCCGTATGGACGCAAGCCAGATCGTACTGACCGCTGAGGGCCGCCAGAAGCTCGTCGAGGAGCTCGCTTGGCGTGAGGGCGATTACGCCAAGGAGATCGTCGAGGACATCAAGGAAGCCCGCGCGTTCGGCGACCTTTCGGAGAACTCCGAGTACGATGCCGCCAAGGACAAGCAGGCCCAGAATGCTGCTCGCATTGCCGAGATTCAGGCCATCCTCGCCAACGCTCAGGTTGCTGCCACCACGGGCGATCTGACCGTCTCCATCGGTTCCACCGTTTCTCTGATCGATCCCAACGGTGAGGTCATGGAAGTCACGCTCGTCGGTACCACCGAGACCAACTCGCTCGAGCACAAGATCTCCAACGAGTCTCCGGTCGGTCACGCCATCATCGGTCACGGCGAGGGCGACTCCGTTGAGGTCGTTACGCCTTCTGGCAAGACTCGCGTCTACACCATCGCCAAGATCGCACGCTAGACCACGGTCCCGCGTAAAGGTATGTTTTCGCTCCCTGGGACCGAATCCTGGGGAGCGTTTTAGTTTGAGGAGCTAACTTATGGCAGAGAACCAGAACGTCGCCGATCAGGCC
Source organism: uncultured Collinsella sp. (assembly GCA_958407085.1). Classification (GTDB taxonomy): domain Bacteria; phylum Actinomycetota; class Coriobacteriia; order Coriobacteriales; family Coriobacteriaceae; genus Collinsella. The sequence continues at coordinate 10,349 of CATYHY010000027.1, forward strand.
TCGACGCTCAACGACGAGCGCGCCACGCGTCTGGCAAAGCGCGCCGCCCTGTTCGAGGCGGGCCAGAACCCCTATCCCGAGCACTCCGAGATCGAGGACTATGTCGTCGACATTGAGGCCAAATATGCCGATCTTGCCGATGGCGAGGATACTGAGGACGTCGTGAAGATCGGCGGCCGCGTGGTCGCCAAGCGCGGTCAGGGCAAGATCATGTTTATCGTCGTGCGCGACGCTACCGCCGAGATTCAGCTGTTCTGCCGCATCAACGACATGGACGAGGCAGCTTGGAATACGCTCAAGGCTCTCGACCTTGGTGACATCCTGGGCGTGACCGGCGTGGTTGTTCGCACCAAGCGCGGCCAGCTCTCCGTTGCCCCCAAGAGTGCGACCCTGCTCTCCAAGGCTGTTCGTCCGTTGCCCGAGAAGTTCCACGGTCTTTCCGATAAGGAGACCCGTTATCGTCAGCGCTATGTCGACCTGATTGCCAACGACGATGTTCGCGAGACCTTCCGCAAGCGCTCGCAGATTCTCTCCACCTTCCGCCGCTTTATGGAGTCCGACGGCTACATGGAGGTCGAGACCCCCATTCTGCAGACTATCCAGGGCGGCGCTACGGCTAAGCCGTTCATCACGCACTTCAACGCGCTCGATCAGGAGTGCTACCTGCGCATTGCTACCGAGCTGCACCTCAAGCGCTGCATCGTCGGTGGCTTTGAGCGCGTCTTCGAGATCGGCCGCATCTTCCGCAACGAGGGTATGGACCTCACCCACAACCCCGAGTTCACCACGATGGAGGCCTATCGTGCCTTCTCCGATCTCGAGGGCATGAAGGCACTCGCCCAGGGTGTCATCAAGGCTGCCAACAAGGCCATCGGCAACCCCGAGGTCATTGAGTACCAGGGTCAGACCATCGATCTTTCCGGTGAGTGGGCAAGCCGTCCCATGACCGACATCGTCTCGGACGTGCTCGGCAAGCAGGTCACCATCGACACGCCGGTCGAGGAGCTTGCCGCCGCCGCACGCGAGAAGGGCCTGGAGATTAAGCCCGAGTGGACTGCTGGCAAGATCATCGCCGAGATTTACGATGAGCTGGGCGAGGACACCATCGTCAACCCGACCTTCGTATGCGATTACCCCATCGAGGTCAGCCCGCTTGCCAAGCGTTTTGAGGACGATCCGCGCCTGACGCACCGCTTTGAGCTGGTCATCGCCGGCCACGAGTACGCCAACGCATTCTCCGAGCTCAACGACCCGGTCGACCAGGCCGAGCGCTTTGCTGCCCAGATGGCTGAGAAGGCCGGCGGCGACGACGAGGCTATGGAGTACGACGAGGACTACGTGCGCGCCCTCGAGTACGGTATGCCTCCCGCGGGCGGCATCGGCATCGGTATCGATCGCGTGGTCATGCTGCTCACCAACCAGGCTTCCATTCGCGACGTCCTGCTGTTCCCGCACATGAAGCCCGAGAAGGGTTTCCAGTCCGGTGCCGCCGCTGCCAAGGCTGCCGAGGCCGGCAACGCCGCAAGCCCGTTCGTTAAGCCGCTCAAGCCCACGCTCGATTACTCCAAGATCGCCGTTGAGCCGCTGTTCGAGGAATTCGTCGACTTTGATACCTTCTCCAAGAGCGATTTCCGCGCTGTGAAGGTCAAGGCATGCGAGGCCGTCAAGAAGTCCAAGAAGCTGCTGAACTTTACGCTCGACGACGGCACCGGCACCGACCGCACCATCCTCTCCGGTATTCACGATTATTATGAGCCCGAGGACCTGGTCGGCAAGACCCTGCTCGCCATCACCAACCTGCCTCCGCGCAAGATGATGGGTATCCCCAGCTGCGGCATGCTCATCAGCGCCATCCACGAGGAGGAGGGCGAGGAGCGCCTCAACCTGATTCAGCTCGACGCTTCCATCCCCGCCGGCGCAAAGATGTGCTAGGGGGTTACGCGGGTTTACCAACCCGCGTAACCAGTTGACGCTGCAAGCCCGCCAGAGCGGCAATCTGCCTTTCAACTTCGGCGGCATGACCAAAAGGTCAATGCCGCCTCGTTTCAAGGCACCTTGCTCGCTCTGGCGGGCTTTCGCTGTCGTTGCCAAGGCATCGGCGTTGCCTTGGCTGTCAAGCTGGATGTCGCTCGCTGTCCGTCCTCTACCTGCGGCGTTGCCTTGGTTGGCACTTAGGGACGTTCCTCTTGTGCCGGCACTTGGGGACAGTCCTTGTCAAGTCATTGGTGCAAGGGGGACGGATTGCTTTGGGTAGTCATTGCGCACATGGCTCGCATGACAGTCGTCTCTTTTATGTTTCCTTTAGCCGTCGCTGCCTAGGATGGGAGTTAGTCGGCAGGAAGGGAGCGTCTATATGGACGACGCGAGCGAGCGTGCAATCGAAGAGGACATGCTCGATCAGTTCAACTACTTTGATGATGAGGACGAGGAGCTGATCGATCGTCGCGATCCGGCGTCGCTCGATGCCTTCGACCTTGTTGGTGAAGAGCCCGACGAGGACGAGGTCGAATCAGCAGAGCCCCCACAGTCTTCGCGCCTGGACTCGCTGCTTTCGAGAGTCCCTATGCACCACGGCGCTCGTGCCGGCGCACTCCATATGAAAACTGACTGGCACCAGATCGTGACGGCAGGCGATGAGCTTGCTGTCGATGCGCCGCTCACCGATAAGTCATCCATCATCTGCCGCACCGGCATGCTTATGCTGGCAAGCGGAACAGGTGCCTGGCGCGTGCGCGATACCATGAATCGTGTTGCCGCCGTGCTCGGCGTTACGATTCACGTCGACCTGAGTCTTCTGTCGTTTGAATGCACCTGCATCGAAGATGGCCACTGCTTTAACGAGGTTGTCAGCCTGCCCACAACGGGGGTCAATACTCATCGCATTTGGATGATGGAGAGCTTCTTAAAGGAAATCGAGATTTATGGGCGCCGGTTTACCGTGCATGAGTACCACGAGATGCTCAAGACCGTTGAGAGCTCGAAGCCCGATTACGCTCTCTGGCAACAGGGTCTTGCGGCGGCCTGTGCTTGTGGCGCCTTCGTCTTTTTGCTCGGCGGCGGCCCTATCGAGATGGCCTGCGCGTTCGTAGGCGCTGGTGTCGGCAACTTTGCTCGCTCCCATATTCTCAAGCAGGGTCTTGGCCAGTTCAGCGCGCTGACGACTGGCGTTGCGCTCGCTTGCGTTTCGTATCTGCTGGCATTGCTCGGCCTTGGCCAGGTCATTCCAGGGGCAATGTCGCACCAAGAAGGCTATATCGGCGCCATGCTCTTTGTGATTCCCGGCTTTCCCCTCATTACGGCAGGCCTCGACATCGCTAAGCTTGACATGCGAAGCGGTATCGAGCGTCTTTCGTATGCTGTGTCGATTATTGTGATGGCGACCCTCGTAGGTTGGATGGTTGCTGAGTGTGTGGGACTGGCGCCGGATGACTTCGCCCCGCTCGGCCTCTCACCGTTGGCTCTTACGCTCTTGCGCATACTGATGAGCTTTATCGGTGTATTTGGCTTCTCGGTTATGTTCAACAGCCCGGTAAAGATGGCAGCGGCGGCAGGGCTCATCGGCGCCGTGTCCAATACCTTGCGCCTTACGCTCGTCGATGCGCCGACGATACTTCCTTTCCTGGGCCTGAGCGCAGGTATGCCTCCCGAGGCAGCAGCGTTTATCGGCGCACTGGTATCGGGGTTGCTCGCGAGCTTAGCCGAAATCAAGCTCACCTACCCACGCATCGCCCTCACGGTGCCATCAATTGTCATTATGGTGCCTGGCTTGTATCTGTATCGCTCGATGTATTACATGTGCACCTTCGACACGGTCAATA
>CATYHY010000028.1 GCA_958407085.1 uncultured Collinsella sp.
CCATGACGACCTCCACCAACCGGAGCGGAGCGGAGGTTTGTGCGGGGTCTCATGGGCCCCTTGACGCGGCGTAGCGGAGGTGCCACCCGGCCGCGGAGCCGTGGCCATACGGCGGCGCATGCCGGATACCGGCGGCAGCAAAAGGGCCCGCCGGCGGCGGGCCCGAAGGGGAGAATATGGGTTACGCATCGTTTCCGGAAAGGGGCATCCATGACAGAAGCCGAGCAGAACCAGATCTTCGATATCAGCTACGAGATGCGCGGGCTCGCGGCGACGCTCCTCGCGGCATCCCGCGGCGACCTACAGGATCCGGACAGAATCGTCGAATATGCCGCAGGCCAAATCGACCGATTTGCCGACAATCTCGCGTCATGCATTACAGGAAAACCTTTCGACTCCGACGAGCGCCTTGATGGCCTTACGCCTAGCGGACGTTTTTGACGTTTGGCGGTTGCTCTGTGACATGATAAAAGACCCCCAAGTAGCCCGGAAAGCACGCAAAGAGGTCTTAAAGCGAAAGGGCACCGCGTATGCGTTGCCCGCCACTTCGCATTGTAGCCGATTGCTTGAGCGATTTTGATATGCAGCATTTTGACCCTGACGAGCGCTCGTCACTTTTTTGAACGGGACATTCGGAGGACAGAGGCCTTTTGACGTACGACGTTTACGTTCCGGCGACGGGTCTACACCCCCACGTCGTTCTTGGTGAGGGTGTTGTCGAACGCCCAGACCCACCAGCGCAGGTGGTCCTCAGCCCCGTGGATGTCGTCCTCCTCGTGGTAGTGCTCGAGCATGAGCTGGGTGCGCCACTGGCCGAAGCGAACGGTGTAGGTGGCCGTCTGGGCGTTCTGCACGATAGCCCCGAAGGGCTCGATCTCGAGAATCTGATCGATGGTGAAGCAGCGCCCGTCCGGCCAGCAGACGCGGATGGGGACCATGGTCCCGTCGGCGTTTGCGCGGGCGTAGACGTCGACGTACTGCTTGTGGACGCGCCGACCTGGCCTGTCGCCGCGGGCGCGCACCGTGATGCCGCCGCCGAAGTCCTTGGTGTGATCTGTCACGCGGGCGTCACCGCCATGCCGCTGCCACGCTCGACGAACCAGTCGCCGTGCTCCCACCAGACCGTCTTGCGCTGCTTTGCGATGCAGACGTCGTAGCGCACGCAGAGATTGCCGAAGAGGGCGCGGCCGAACTCGGAGCGGAAGTAGATGGACTCGACCTGCCAGGAGCGGCCGTCGGGCCAGTGGATGGTGACCGGGTCGGACGGGCCACGGTCGGGGTCGTCGGTCCCGTTGACGTCCACCGGGATGTAGATGCGGCGGTCCTCCGTGGGGATGCCGCAGGTGCCCGCGAGGGAGTGCTTCTTCATGATCATATGCCTTACCTCCCGTACACGTGTTCGTGTTTTGCTTCTACCAGTATCGGCCGGGCGTTTGGTTTTGTAAAGCGAACATGGTGTGGGGGTTGCGTGGTTGTGTCTGGGCGGGGTGGTAAAAGGGCGAGTGCTTGCGTTGGTCTATCATCTGATGCCAATACGAGCGAATGGGAGCCATCTTGTTTACTTACTATCATGTCGATAAATGGGGAAGTCTCGTCGCCGTCGATCTGCTTCCCTACATCGTTGCGGCCGTTGTCTCGATTGTTCTCATCTGCTGCGTCGTCTCTCTGGTGCGAAGAGTCCTGGCGAATCCCTTTCACTACCCATACTTCGTCGAGCGGTTCGATGTCTCCGGCAGGCGCAACGTGAAGATCGACGACCTGATAGATCGCTTTATGCTCGAGCCCGCCAACTGGGAAAAGATAGTCGCGGAGCGCTCCTGCATCCAGGAGTGGAAGGCACAGCAGGAGGAATACCTGAAGACCTGCAGCCTGCGGAAGCGCCGGGAGCGGCAATACGCCGAGACACTCGACGACGCGCACGCGTTCCAGTTTGTCACGTGCCGTGAGCAGACACGCTACAGGCAGAGGAACTACGTGAAGACGTCCTACAAGGTGTCCGTGGACGATAGCGTGATGGCCGTGAGCTGGGACTGGGTTGTGAACAGGCGAAACCGCCTCGCCGCCATTAACGACGAAGCGACGCTCAGGGATTACCATGCTCGCAACCAGCGGAAGCTGATGACTAAACAGCTGCGCGAGCAGATAGCGCGAAGGGACAACTACACCTGCCAGATGTGCGGGAAGTACATGCCCGATGGTGTTGGATTGCACATCGACCATATCGTGCCGGTCGCTAGGGGCGGTAAGACCGTGCCGTCTAATCTGCAGGTGCTCTGCTCGAAGTGCAACGGGCGGAAGGGCGCGAGGTAGCCGCTTGCTCGCTATTCTTCGAAGAAGTCCGTGTCCACGGCCTTGATTTCGTAAACCTGCCTTGTGCTCACGCCGACACCGTAGTCGATCATGAGGCCGGCGAGCGCGGGGCCGTCGACGAGCACGACCGTCTGGCCGAGTAGACCTTCTGCATAGCGTCGTGCCTCCTTCGAGAACCGGGCAGTTGTGATAACCATCCGTCCCGCGGCGACACGCTATCGGGCGATGTTCATCAACCCCAATATGCAACGTCGCTATCCGCGAATCATGAATCCCCTTCAGCTGTTACTTCACCTTCCATGCGGCGGGCCAGTCGGCAGGCTGGGCCTTCTCGTTCAGGGCTGGCAACTCGTTAACGATAGCGATGGTCTCCATCGACACGGTCACGACGCGCTCGACCAGGTCGACGATATAGCGCGGGTCGTCGCTGTAGTCGTTGGGGTCGTTGACGATGCCCGACGCCTTGTCCTTGCGGACCTGATAGCGATCCATGAGCCAGCCGATGGCCGAGCGCCCATTGACGACGTACTCGTATGCCTCAAGCGGGATACCGCGCAGCGTCATGTTCTCGGCGACCTTGAGGACGGTCATGTCCTGGCCCTTGGGATGCTCTTCGTCCTTCTTGCACTTGCCGAACGCCATCTTGACCGTACGACCGGGGTTCGCCGAGTCGCCGTCCTCGACGATCGATGCCCATGGGTCAATCGTCTCGTAATCGAGATGAAGATGGGCGAGTTTTCGACCCGCCTCCGAGAACCTGGCAAAGTCCGCGGCGAGCGGGATGCGCGGCAACTCTTTCTTGAGATTCGATTCGAAGCGTTTGCGGTACTCGGGAGAATGCAGGATGCCGTAGACGTAGTAGAAAATATCGGTCTTGTTGAGCTCGATACCGCCATCCTTCTTATAGCGCTTCGGAAACGCATGCGGATAAACCTCACGAAAGACTTTGAGAGTCTCGTCCGTGATGGCGTCATGGCGTGAATAACTCTTCTCGGTATGGGTTGCGCCGTCTCCGAACAGCGATGTCTGTCCACCAGGAGCCACATAGTCGTTTTCGTCAAATAGGGTCGTACCCGTCTGCTCCTCCTCATACCAGTAGAGAGGAAAGCACTGAGAATCTCCGACGAAATGCAAGTCGGGCAGATTACTTGTCACCATTGCGCTCATAGCCGAGCCGCCGGTATACACGATACATAGGTTTTCAAGGCAACGGAGAGAGCCCCGCTGGTAGGTCATTTCGGCCCCGCCTTTTCCCGTTATCTTTGAGAGGATATTGGGCTGCTGGTAGGTCCTTTCGGCCTTTTCCCTCCCGCTTGCCGCGAGAGGGAAAAGGCGGGGCTGCTGGTAGGTCCTTTCGTTCATCACACGGTCGTAGTAAACCCATTGCTTGCAGAACGGCCTATACGACCCCATTACGACCTCGTCACGGTTATAGACTAGCCGCTCTCCCTTCCTGGCAGCATCCTCCATGCGCCGTGTCCAGCTGAAGCGGATCGGATCATATTCAATTGCACGCCCCTCGCTCTTTGCAGCTTGAATCTCAGCGTCCATGTTCGTTAGCAGACGCTCCATTTGCCCCTGTACTCTCGAACGCGAGAATCCCCACGCCCAAGGGTCACGCTGCGTTTTAAGGCCCGCAGACCAGATGGTAAACATGCCGTAGGGAGGCTTTCTCTTCGTTATTCCTAGCGGCGCAAATTCATAGAACGAATCGTCGCGCTGGTTCAGCCAGTCGCCATATTTATCGGGTTCAATCGTTTGCCAATCAATATCACCATTGATTGCAAAATCTCGGATCAGCCTAAGCTTGTCCTCACGACTCAGATAGTCGCCGATATCGTGATAGTGAACAACCCCATGCTCTTTTGAGTCCGGGTTCTTAACCAACATAGTTATAGCGACGCCGATCTTAGCGCCGGCATCAAACACCTTACCGCCCTCACGCTTCCAGTCGGAAGTGTTCTGATTCCCCTTAAGGTTGAAGACGTAGATGCTGTTGAATTCTTCCACGAGCGATCGGCGGAACCCGTTGGAGGAAGATCCGTCAACCCATCCGCCGTTGCTTACGAAGCAGACAATGCCCCTCTCTTCGATTCGGTCGCTCGCCCACCTGAAGGCGCGGAAGTACGAATCGTAAAGCGAGTTCTTATTTGTCGCAGTCGTTTTCGCGACATACGTCTGCGCGATGCGGCTGTCGAGCGTCGGATACTTCTCATTCTGGTTATTGTCGTTGGCGCTCGTCTGGCCTACCGAGTAGGGCGGGTTGCCCACAATCACCCGGATCGGGAGCGCGTTCTGGATGCGCACGCGATCCGTGTTGTCATAGAACACCTCGTCATCGAGGGTGTTCGATTCCTCGGTCATCTGGAACGTATCGGTGAGCACCGCACCCTCGAACGGCTGATAGTCGCCGCCTATGCGGGCATGGTAGGCGTACTCGATATTCACCGTCATGATGTAGTACGCGAGCAACAGGATCTCGTTGGAGTGAATCTCGCGAGTGTACTTGCGCTTGAGTTTCTCGTCGGGGATGAGGTCGCTCTCGATGAGGTGCGCCATGAACGAGCCCGTGCCCGCGAAGGGATCCAGGATGTGCACGCGGTCGTCGGCAAGCGACTGACCGAACTCGCGCTTGAGAACGCGGTCGGTCTCGCGGAGGATGTAGTCGATGATCTCGGTCGGAGTGTAGACGACGCCCATTTTGTCCGAGGTCGCCTTGAACGCGACCTTGAAGAACTTCTCGTAGAGGTCGCGGATGAGCTGCTGACGCGCTGCATCCGACTGGATGGCGGCAGCGCGGCGGCGCACGCTCGCATACACGTCGTCGAGGACCTCGGAATCCGATGCCTCCTCAATCTTATGCTCTTCGAGTACGCCCAGGAAACGTTCGATGGCGACGGACACGGGGTTCGACTTCGCAAACTCGAAGTCTCCGAACAGGGCGTCGAACACCGGGACGGTGATGATGTGCTGGGCGATCATCTCGACCGCATCCTGCTCGGTGATGCTGGGGTTTAGCGAGTCCTGAAGGCCGTGCAGGAACGTCTTGAAGCTACCGGACACCTCGTCGTTCTCGCGAACGAGTTTGCCGATACGCTCTATATGGCGCTGGGCGATCTTCGCCACGTCCTCGGCCCACTCGTCCCAGTAGATACGCGTGCCGCACTTCTTTACCAGCGTGGTCTTGACGGCCTTCTCCCAGCGCTCGACCGGGAAGAAGGTAAGCCTCATCTGCACGCCCTGCGTGATCTCTGCCGCCTTCTGGCTCTCCTCCTCCTGCTTGAGCTTGAGGTCGCCGGCATCCCACCCCTTCTGGTTGGCCGATCCGACAACCTTGTTCTTCTCGGCCTCCTGCTGGAGGGCGAGCGCGTTGACCTTTGCCTCGATTCGCTCGTCGTGCGAGCGGAGGGCCTGGAGGATGCTCCAGACGTTCGCGAACACCTTGCTGTCGTCGAGCGCCTCCTCCGGCGTCATGCCGGCTGGAACGAAAATGGGCAGGATGATGTAGCCGAAGTCCTTACCCTCGGCGCGCCTCATGACGCGGCCGACGGCCTGGACGACGTCCACCGTCGAGTTCTTGGCATTGAAGAAGATGACGGCGTCGAGGTTGGGCACGTCGATGCCCTCGGCGAGGCAGCGTGCGTTGGTGAGAATGCGGCACTCGTCCTCGGCGACGTCCCCTCCGAGCCAGGTGATGTTTCTCGTGCGCTGGTCGGACGGCATGTTGCCGTCGACGTGGCGCAGCTCGCACTTGAGCGGGAGCTCCTCGTGCTCGTCTTCGGCAAACTTCTCGACGATTTGCGAGAAGGCCTCCGTGATGGTCTTCGATGCATTGATGGTCGAGCAGAAGCCGACGGCGCGCTGTAGCGGCTTGCAATCGGTCACCATGGTCTCGACGTCATCGACGACGAGCATGCCACCGAGACCGGTCGCGTCGTCGGGCGCGCCCTCGCCGTAATCGACGAGGCCCTTCCAGCAGCCGATAATCTTGCCGATGTCCGAGGGCTCCAGGCTCATTGCGTTAACGCCCTGGTCGCTCTCCAGGGAGGGCAGGCGGTCCCCGATGGCATCCTCCTGGACGGTGAGTACGACGACCTTGTAGTCGGTAAGCAGCTTCTGCTCCACGGCCTCGCCGAACTTGATCTGGTAGGCGGTGGGGCCGTAGATGGACTCGTCGTCCATGGAGGCAATGGTATAGTCCTCCTCGGCGCCCTTGCGCTTGGCGGTCTCGCCGTAGATGCGCGGGGTCGCCGTCATGTACAGGCGCTTCTTGGCGGCAACGTTCTCGTTGAAGTGGATCTTCATGAAGGCCGAAGCCTCCGTCTTGGAGACGCCGGGGAGCGCGTTGCCGGTCGTGCGGTGGGCCTCGTCGCACACGACGATATCGAACTCGGGCATGCCGAGCGCCTGCGCGTCATGGATGACGCCGATAGATTGGTAGGTCGAGAAGATGACGACCAGCCCGTCGGGGTTTGAGTGCCTGCAACGCCTGAACGAGCGGTACAGGCTCTCGGGATTCGTCGTCGCGGGATACTCGAATGAATCGAGCGTCATCGGGATGACGTCGTCCTTGCGCGACGCCTTCGAGTCCGAGCAGACGACGAGCGAGGACATGGGCACGCGGCTCTGGCCCATCCACTCGCGCATGGACTGTCCGACGAGGGAGATCGACGGCGCGCAGAAGAGGATTGTGCCGGCGGCGGGGCCGATCCAGTCTTCGACGAGACGGAGGGACATGAGGGTCTTTCCCGTGCCGCACGCCATGATCGCCTTGCAGCGGTCAAACTCCGCCCACTTCTCCTCGATTGCCGCGACCGCGCGCTCCTGATGAGGGCGGAGGTCGTAGGTCACCCGCTCGCCGGCGGGAACGCCTTCGATGAACGGCGCCCAGTCGATATTGGAGGCCGCCATCTTGGCGGTATCGATGTACATGGATCCGCTGGCGTCGATTTGCTTCTGGAGGTTCTTTCCCGGACCCTTCGCCGTCGTCATGACCATCAGGGAGTCGACGCCGTCGATAAATGCCGCATGGGCGAAGAACGAGTCGCAGATGCCCTTGGGAAGGTCCTTCTCGCCGTCATAGCACTTGCATTGGATTGCCCACCATTCCCCCGCCTCGGCGGTCTGGGCCATGAGGTCGATTCCGTTGTCTTGGGTGTCGTGGACGGGGCAATCGTCCCATTCGAGTGCCTGGGCTATCGTCCCGACACGGGAGAAGAACAGCGCGTAGAAGGGGTCGTTCTTGAGATAGTAGACGCAGGCCGCCTCGTACTTGTCGCCCTTCTCCTTGGTCGTTGCCGACCCGTTGACGATAGGGTCAAGGGCATCGTAGACGGTCTTCATATGGTGACTCCTTCGTTACAGCTCAGATGTCATCATTTTAGATAAAGTCATTTATCGGTTAATGCTCATTTGAAGGCGAATCGGCGAAGAGAAATACAGTATTAGCAACCTCTTATCAAAAAGCCCAGCATAGCCGGGCTCAACTATATTCGAATGTCGATGATGATCATTACGCAGTCGTGCAAACCGTTTTCTTTAAACAGTCAAACAGCTTGTCGACTTCTTCCGCCTTAGCGCCGAGACGCAGATAGTAGCTACGCAGCTCCTTTCCTGAATAAATCGACGACAGAATGGTCGCAAGTTTATTTAGACGACGCTCGTCGAGAAGCTCGTACAGCATGCTGACTTCTGTCTTGTCCCTCGAATAACCCAGATACGACACTAGCAGGTTCTGAACCGAGCGATACTTATCCAAAGTCCTGTCTTTGTTGTTCGAGCCGTACAAATCAGCGCTATTCCAGGCTGACACCATTTGTTTCGCCGAAGCGAACTCGAACTCAGATCCCGTTGCAATCGCCTTCAACGTCGCTTCAACTGTAGCTTCATCTTGATCCTTGCCGGTAACCCAGAGCCATTTCCCCTTCACGAACCAATCGTCATCAATTGCTTCTTGGCTCCTCGCTATCTTCTCAAGTCTTTTAGAGCTCTCCTCTTCAATCAGTTTCGGAGTATTCCTCACCCCCACACCCCGTCCCTCATTCCTCGAGCCCTCTTTCTTGCAGAGCAACAACCGCTCTTCAGGGGTGACAGTCGTCTTGATATGGATGATGGGGGTGGGGGCATTGGCACCATCCATGGAGTCCATCTTGTACGCTGAGCCAGTATTATCGACAAGCGCAGGACCGTTGGCGGTACGCTCGGCAGCGCCACACGCGTCGGCGACGTGCGCGGCGACGCCGCGCGTACCGCCAACGGGTAACGCGGCGTCGAGCAGTGAGGCTACGGTCTTAGCGGTCATTGTTATCGCACTCCAGACCGGCAAGGTATGTGATCAGGTCAGCTTTGTCGACGCGCCAGGCCCGACCGATCTTGATTCCACCCGCTGCTTTTAGAATCTCAATTGAAGTCGTCTTACAAACGTTCATGAGCATTGCGATATCACGCGCTGTGACACAAGCATACGGAATCTTGTTCAAAGCTCGACACCATTCCTTACGCCTCACAGTGCTCATTTGATTCGCGTTTATATCGTTCATCTGAACTCCTTTCGTTCGTGTGGTTTACGTAGTTCACACTACTTGACCTGCGACATGGCGCTAACTATTATTTTTAGCAGAATGGAGTTTAACGGGCTTTGAGCAGCTAGAGGAGCACTTATGAGTACAGGAAAAATTAAAGTTCCCACCACTAACGACGACTTAATCCCTTGGACATTGCCAATTGCCCGACTGATTTGCGTCAATTTCGACGGCTCAGAGCGTCCGGCGTTCCTTTGCAAAGCCGGAGCCAAGGCATACGGTCTTCCAGACGGCTTTGCAACGGGTGCCCTACTCAATTTAGATACGAGTGACTTAGGTGAAGTCAAACGTTTCATCGAAGCCTACGGTCTCCCCGTTTCACCCTACGCCGGAGAGTTTGAGCGGGTTGAAAAACGATATATCTCTAACGATGAGTTCTCTGACAATCCGATAGGTGACGGCTTTGAAAAATGGCAAGACGCACTAGACGGTTCACAAAGAAGTGTCGAAATCAGAGACGCCTTTGATTTATCGTTGTTTAATCACTACAAAGGACGCGACGGTTCAGCTGGTACAGAAGCGGCAAACCTGATTCAGGGTATAAGGAAGAATAACGAGCAAGTCATTCTGATGGATGACCTGCTTTCTACCATATCTATCATGCAAGTCGCAGCGCTTCTCTTCGCGTGTAAATCTGCGTTTGGGCCAAAGGCTTATGACATGACAATTAAGCTGCTGACCAAATTGCCTAATAACAAGAGCGTCATGAAACACTTCGGCCAGCTTTCCGTCGCTTGTCAGTTGCCCGTAGAAATCAATTCAAAGATTAATGAGCACGATTTACAACCGAATGTCATCGCTGCAAGAATTGTCGCCTCTCGTTACTTGGAATCGCTCGAAGCGCCCCTCGCCGCCTTTCTGGATCTCGCTCTGCATCCTTATCCCGAAAATCACCGCATCATCCTTGATCGCACTCTTCTAAAACTGGCAAAAATAGACCTGGAACCTGAAAAACAATTTGCGGGGAGTCTTACCAGGGCATTTACTGCGCAGCTTCTGGAATATCTTCAGAGCAATCAAGCCTGGCGTTCTTGTGAACTCTGCAAACGTCCCTACAAGATCCGTCAGCAAACGATGCACGCACTTACAAGCCCAGAGGCCGCGAAGAAGGAGCAGTCAAAACCGAGGAGGACGACTAAGAAACAGAAATCATATTGCACAAAGGCGCATGAGGAACATGCGCGTCGCATGGTTCAAGCAGAGAGACAAGCTATACGCCGGATGGATCGGAAAGCACGGGGTTTCGATTCCGAATAACATCGACAAGACGTTCTAAACGTGACGAGATTGTGAATACGCATTTCAATTTTGAAGAGTTAAAACCCGTTTTATTGCACACGCCGTTGCACAGCCTGTTGCACACAGCATCCTAAAAACAAGAACGCAGACCAGAGAAAACAAGCTCTGACCTGCGCTTTTGTTAATGGAGCCAGTGACAGGAATCGAACCTGCAACCCACTGATTACAAATCAGTTGCGCTACCGTTGCGCCACACTGGCACACTTGGCGCTTTCGCGCGAAGCCTGTTAAGAATAATGGAATTGCGGACGGGGCGCAACAGGCCGCACGGCGTTATATAAATATGCAAAATCCAGCAACAGCGCGTACCAGGCCCGTTCATTTCTGTCAGTGCGCCCTCAATCTTAAAACCATTCGCCAGAACGAATAGTTTTAATTACAATTGGCTATATAAAACTATTCGTTCTGGCGAAGGGTTTCGCGATGTTGACTACCAAGGAAGCAGCCGAGCTGCTCGGCATCAGCCCGCGCAGGGTGCAGGAGCTCATTAAGAACGGCGCGCTGACCGCCCGCAAGGCTTCTGGCGTGTGGCTCATCGACAAAGACAGCGTAGACGCGCGACTCCGCTCCGCAACCAAAAGAGGGGGACGACCTCGTCGTGGGCATGGGAAAAGCGAAGTCGCATTTACCCTCATGAACCGCACGCACGAAGTAGCCCAACTGGTCTACAGCACATCGCGAAAAGACTTCACCCACATCGGCGCCGACGTCGATTACGCCCACGCCCCTATTGGAGTATTTGGCCCTAATAGCCCCATATCGCTCGACTCCTTCCGCATCTGGTGGCGCGGCCGCGGTATCCCGCTCGCACGCATTGGACTAGCCTCCCTGCTTGCAGAAGCCGCAGTCGATGTTCCCGATGAACTCGTCCAGCGAAATCTTGGCCTCTCCTTATCCGACCAGTATTGGATTAGGCCCCAAGACTCCGGTCTCGCGTGGGAAGATATCAATTTCTTCAATAATGCTTTTGACGACGTCTCTCTCAGCATCGCGCCC
Source organism: uncultured Collinsella sp. (assembly GCA_958407085.1). Classification (GTDB taxonomy): domain Bacteria; phylum Actinomycetota; class Coriobacteriia; order Coriobacteriales; family Coriobacteriaceae; genus Collinsella. Next base: position 11,187 of record CATYHY010000028.1, read on the forward strand.
TTCGCCCCAGAGGGCAAGGCAGCTGCCGCAAAGCCCGATAACACCTCGGACGGCAATCTTCAAAAGTACTGGACATGCGAGGATGACCGTCGAATCCTCCACAAGGCAGGTGCACATCTAAACCAGGAACCTTATAACGAGCTGGTGGCGACTGCACTTCACCGTCGCATCCTAAACGCTTGCGATTATGTGCCTTACTCGCTCGAGGGCACGGGCACTTCCGCCCTGAGCATATGCGATGTCTTCTTAACTGATGAAGAAGAGTATGTCCCTGCGTTCTATGTAAACCAGCATGCAAATGCAGACAAGCGACTAACCGATTACGAACGGTATGTAGCAAACTGCGAGGAGCTTGGAGCGACGGATATAAAAGACGCCCTTGACCGCATGATCGTGTGCGACGACATCATCGCCAACTACGATCGTCATTGGCGTAACTTTGGCCTTGTGCGAAACGTAAACACGCTAGCCTGCAGACCTGCCCCTATCTTCGATTCGGGCTCATCACTCTGGTGCAACATATCACTAGAGGAGCTTAGGGCGGGAGAGCACAGTTTTACCAGCGCACAATTTCATTCAAGCCCCGCCAAACAAATGTTGCTCGTCGAGGACATGGGCTGGTTTGACGGCGACAAACTCGAGGGTTTCGTTGACGAGGCAATCGAAATCCTATCCAAAAACGACGCTCTTACAGCGAGACTGCCTTATCTAAAAGAGGCGCTAACATGGCGCCTCGAAAGAATGATCGACATCGCTGAATGGAGTTAGCGAGACAGCATCGCCCCGCCAACTCCCCTACCTCCCGCGCAGAGCTTTGAGCTTGGCCAGGGCCTCGGGGCTTAGACGGCTGCCCAGGGTCATCTTGATCTGCGGGGCCTCCTCGGCCTCGTGCACGTCGTTGTCGATCTGTTTGATCTCGTCCACCAGCATACGGCTCGAGATGCGCGTGACGCCCTTGCCCATGACGACGGCCTGGATCGTGCCGTCGCTCGATACCACGGAGCACGCGCGGCCTTCCTCGCGCGCCTCGATGCAGAGCTTTTGCACCACGGTATCGGCAGAAACGCCCGTCGGCGAAAACTCGATGCGCACGCCGCGGGCCGGCAGGTTGGGACGCTCGTTGGAGATATTGCCCGCGCCGTCGAACACGATCACGGCCTCGTAGCGGCCCTGGGCAAAGGCGGCGACGTCGTTGATGAGGGCGGTGCGTGCCATATCGTGAACGTCGCTGGAATACGGATCGTCTGAATGGTCGTACACGAGCTTTTCGTAGCGCGGCGTGCAGTGGATCACGTTGTAGCCGTCGACCACCAGCAGCTCGGGCTTATTGGAGTGCACCGTCGAGACCGGGTCGGCGATGGCCTGCGCAAACGCATTGCCGCCCACGCCGTAGGTCGCGGCCGAAACAATCGGCTTGGCCGAGCCCTCGCCAAAGCGCTTGGCCTTGGACTTGGCACGGTTCTTTTTGGACATGCGCTACTCCTCCCCCATGAGCTCGCCGACGTTGCGGCGCAGCCACTCAAAGCACAGCGCCGTGGTCGCCTGGGCAACATTGAGACTCTCGGTCATGCCGCGCTGGGGAAGCTTGGTCAAAAAGTCGCATTTCTCGAGCACCAGGCGCGAGATGCCGTCGCCCTCGGAGCCCATGACGAGCGCCACGCGGCCCTCGAAGGGAGCATCCCAGCAGCTGCCCTCGGCGTGCTCGGAGGCGCCGCCCACCCAAAAACCAGCGGCCTTGAGGTCATCGAGTGCACGGGCAATATTGGGAACCTGCGCGATAGGCAGATGCATGACAGCACCGGCCGAGGTCTTGTAGCTGCCCACGGTCACGCCGGCGGCACGCTTGTTGGCGATGACGACGCCGGCCGCGCCCACGACCTCGGCGGAGCGCACAATGGCGCCAAAGTTGCCGTCGTCGGTCACATGGTCGAGCACGACGACAAGCGCCGGACCGTCGCCTGCGCGGTCGAGAATATCGGCGACATCAGCATAGGGGAAGTTGCCAACCTCGAGTGCGATGCCCTGATGAGCGCCATGGCTCGACAGTGCGTCGAGCTGCGCACGCGGCACATACTTAATGCGGACGCCCGCGGCGTTGAGGTCGTCGACCAGGCGCGACAAGGCGGCATCGCGCTCTCCACCCTCGACAATGAGCGCGCACTTGATGGGAAAACCAGTGCGTAGCGCCTCGGCGGCAGCACGACGACCTTCGATAAACTCGCCCTTGGGAGCCTGGACAGCGTCGCGGTTGCGATCGCGCTGCGGACGTGCGGCCTGGGCGCGATCGCGCTGGCCCTTGGGAGCGGCAGCGCGGTCATTGCGGCGAATCGGACGCGAGCCAGAAGCAGCCTGCTTGCCGCCACGAGGCGCACGCTTGCGATTGTCGGCCATAAAGCGACCTCCTAAATACAACTATCAAACGAAACAAAATAAACGACCGCCCATGAATATTAATTCGGGCGGTCGGTACGGGTTTTCCAAGTGCCCGAGATTGCCGTGAAAGAGGAGCGACGCGTACTTGAGTACGCGAGCGACGGTTTGAACGGCAAGGTCGGGTGCTTGGGAAACCCGCGGGGATTAGAGAGATTTGAT
>CATYHY010000029.1 GCA_958407085.1 uncultured Collinsella sp.
GGAGCAGCTGCATCCCCTTCATGATTGCCGATATGCTCGGCGGCTTTGTGGGCGCTGTAATCGCTTGGCTTATGTATGCCGATGAGTTCAAGGCTTCCGAGGGCGTCGTCGACCCCATTGCCCAGCGCAACATTTTCTCGACCAACCCCACCACCGAGGGTACGAACTATGCCCGTAATTTCTTCTGCGAGGCTATCTGCACCTTTGTGTTCATCAGCGCCATCCTTGCTGCTGCTAGCCGCGCTGGCGAGAACGTCCTGATGCTCGCCATCTGCGTTGGCCTGATCGTTTGGGCTGTTGGCATGGGCATGGGCGGCATCACCGGCTTCGCCATGAACCAGGCTCGTGACCTTGGTCCTCGCATGGCCTATCAGGTTCTGCCGATTAAGAACAAGGCCGACAACAACTGGAAGTACGGCCTGCTTGTTCCTGGCATCGCTCCGTTTGTCGGTGCCGCTCTGGCCGCGCTGTTTGTGCATGGTTTCTTGGGCATGTTCTAGTCTGAGGCTACATAGTTGTCCGCTGGCCGCATGGGGTAACTTCCCAGCGCGTCCTCGGACATGCAAAAAGGCTCGCTGCGCACTTCGTGCGGCGAGCCTTTTTGCGTCCTGCGGAATGCGCTGGGAAGCTACCCCATGCGGACAGCTGCGGGATCTTTGTTGCGTTCGTACAAGCAACCCAATATATATCTGAATTTGGATGGGAGGGGCTTGTTGCTGGTAGGGGCGTTGGGCTTCTGTCGACACTTTGGGATGGATTGTGCTTTGGGTTGGGGCGGCGCTTTGAGATGAGGTCGGAACTTTGGGATGAGGGGTTTACTCAGTTGAAGAGAGGCTTAATGGCTGATAGGTAGTCTTTGGCTACGTCGGCTTTGGCTGCTTGGAAGTTGTGCCAGGCCCACCATTGGACGGTTGCTACGAAGCTTGAGGCTATGTGGTGTAGTAGGAAACTGCGGTCCATGGTGCCGGCGGGGCCTGAGGGGTCGACGGGCACGGTTTCGGCTGCTCGCGACATGATGGTCTTGCGTAAGCAGTCGGCGAAGACGCGTGAGCCGGCGCCAGCTACCAGCGCTCGGACGCCTTGGCGACGTTCCCAGAGGTTGTTGAGGATATGCTCGACTTGTACGAGCGGATCATCGAGCGGTGTGCCATCGTCGTCGAGGGCGTGGGTGCAGATGTCGCTCACGAGTTCGGACAGTAGGTCATCTTTGCTCTTGAAGAGGCCGTAGAATGTCGCGCGGCCTACATGAGCACGCGCGATGATGTCGCCGACGGTGATCTTGCCGTAGTCCTCCTCGCGAAGGAGCTCGGAAAATGCTGCGACGATGGCGGCGCGGCTTTTGGTTTTGCGGGCATCCATGGCTATGCGTCCGCGTGAACGAGCAGGCAGCGGAGCGTACCGGAGCAACCTTCGTAGGGGCGCTTGCCGGCGCCGTAGCCGACGGCTTCGATGCGGTAGCGTGAGGGCAGTTGGTCGGACGTACGCAGCGCGGTGACGATGGCGGCGCCCGTCGGCGTCACGAGCTCGCCGGCGACCGGTGCAGGCGTGAGGGCGATATTGCCCGCCTGACACAGGTTGACGACAGCGGGGACGGGAATGGGCATGAGGCCGTGGGCGCAACGGATGGTTCCGTGGCCCTCGGAGAGCGACTCGACCACGATATCCTCAATACCCAGATCGTCGAGGCAGATGGCGACAGAGCAGACGTCGACGATGGAGTCGACGGCGCCCACCTCGTGAAACAGGACGGTGTCGGGCGTTTTGCCGTGAGCCTTTGCCTCGGCATCAGCGAGTACGGAAAAAATGGCGAGGGCACGACGCTTGGCACCATCGCTTAGCCGTGAGCCATCGATGATGGCAGTGACATCCGCCAAAGAACGGTGGTGATGGTGGTGGGCGTGATGGTGACCCTCGTGGCCATGACCGTGGGCCTCATGGTCATGCTCGTGGCAGTGCTCGTGTTCGTGCTCGCCATGGTCATGATGGTGGTGCTCATGCTCGTGCGTGTGCTCGGCAGCTGCTTCGTTGCCGTAGAGCCAGACCATATCGTGATCGTGGCTCTCGAGCTCCTCTGCCAGCTGAACGTCAAAGTCGCAGGCGTCGATGCCATGCTTGTTTACGCGCGTCACGGAGATCGCAAAGCCGTCGACCGGCAGCGTGGCGAGCTGTTCGCGCAGGTGCTCCTCGCTGGCGCCCAGGTCGAGCAGGGCCGCGACGGTCATGTCGCCGCTGATGCCCGAGGTGCCGTCGATGATAAGCGTGTGCTGATGGTTGGACATGAAATGCTCCTTAACGGGCGCGGGGTGTGCCGGCGCTCAGATGATTGATAAGACTTGCCTGGTAGGCGGCGCCAAAGCCGTTGTCGATATTGACGACCGAAACGCCGCTGGCGCAGGAGTTGAGCATGGCGAGCAGCGCGGCTACGCCACCAAAACTTGCGCCGTAGCCCACGCTGGTGGGAACGGCGATGACCGGACAGCTCACCAGACCGCCGATAACGCTCGCCAGCGCGCCCTCCATGCCGGCGATGGCGATGACCACCTGCGCCTGGGCAAGTTCCTCGGCATGCGCGAGCAGGCGGTGCAGGCCGGCGACACCTACGTCGTAGAGGCGGTCGACCTCGTTGCCATAGAACTCGGCCGTCAACGCGGCTTCTTCGGCGACGGGCAAGTCGCTCGTGCCGGCGCAGGCGACGACGATGCGTCCGTTGCCGGTGGGGGAGGGCTTGCCGCCCACGAGGGCGAGCTGTGCGTCCGGGACATATCCCAGGTCGATGCCGTTGTCGAGGAGCTCCGAGGTACGGGCTGCTTTTTCGGCATCCAGGCGCGTGACCAGGATGCGCTCCTGGCCGGCATCGCGCAGCGCTTCGATAATGGCGGCAATTTGCTCGGCGGTTTTACCGGCACCGTAGACAACCTCGCCGGCTCCCTGGCGCACTCCGCGCGAAAGATCGAGCTGTGCAAAACCCAGATCGGCGGTTGGCGCCGTTTGGATGCGCGCGAGGGCGACTGCCGGGGTGACTGCTCCGCCGGCAACATCGCTCAGCAATTGCTCAAGATCTTGCTTATCCATATATGTTCCCTTCGACGGCGCAAAGTCTAGCACTCAAAGGGTATGTTTCCGAACACTAAGACAAAATTGTTCGGAAACTATAGGACAGACTGATTCAATTGTTAGACGGATCGGCTAGTCACGCAGGATGATGTCCATGGCGAGCATCAGGTTGCGCTCGTCGATGGCAAACGGGGCGGCTTCGCGCGTCTTGGGCTTGGCGCAAAACGCGATGCCCGTGCCCGCAGCCTGAATCATGGGGATGTCGTTGGCGCCGTCGCCGATTGCCACGGTATGGGCCATGTCGACACCGCACTCAACTGCCCAGTCCAGCAGCTGGATGAGCTTGGACTCCTTGGTCACAATGTTGGCAGCCAACTTACCGGTGAGCTTGCCGTCCATGACTTCCAGGCGGTTGGCCAGGCAAAAATCGATGCCCGCGGCGGTTACGATCTTGTCAGCGACCTCGTGGAAGCCGCCGCTTACCACGCCGACCTTCCAGCCCTTGCTGTGTGCCGAGCGCACAAGCTCTAACGCGCCGGGGGTAAACGTCACGCGCTCAAAGGTGCGCTCGAACACACTCTCGTCCAAGCCGGCAAGCAGCCCCACGCGTTCCTCAAGCGCCTGCTTAAAGTCGAGCTCGCCGCGCATGGCGCGCTCGGTGATCTTCGCCACTTGCTCGCCTACGCCGGCCTCCTCGCCCAACAGGTCGATGACCTCCTGGTTGATGAGCGTGGAGTCGATATCCATAACAATGAGGCGTGCAGTCATGGTGGGCCTTTCCGAGTGCAGTTGTATTGGGGCACATTGTCGCACGTGGCGCGCCTGGGCGACGGCCACGGTGCGTCAATTGTTTCGTCTCCGTCAAGTCTTTGGGCAAGAGTTACTTTTTCGCGGCACATCGACACAGGTGCGATAAGATAGAACGCCATGTCTGGCTGCGCGGTTTACGCAGGCTGGGCAAATCTGTACGACGCCGCCCGGAACGACACGGGGCGGCACAGATCCATAAAGGAGGATCACTGGTATGAGCCAGACCCGTCCCATCGACGAGCATTCCATGCACACCCGTACCTGCGGCGAGCTTCGCCGCGAGAACGTGGGCGAAGAGGTCACCCTCACCGGTTGGGTGAGCCGTCGCCGTGACCACGGCGGCCTTATTTTCTGCGACCTTCGCGACCGCGAGGGCATCACGCAGCTCACCTTCGACCCCGAGCACTCCGACGGCGACGCCTTTAAGATCGCCGAGACCATGCGTCCCGAGTGGCCCATCAAGATCCACGGCGTCGTGCGCTCCCGTGGCGAGGAGACCACCAACACCAAGCTCGCGACCGGCGAGATTGAGGTCCTGACCGACCACGCCGAGGTGCTCAACACGTCCGTCACCCCGCCGTTCCAGATCGAGGACGGCATCGAGACCAGCGAGGACACCCGCCTGCGCTATCGCTATCTGGACCTCCGCCGTCCCGAGATGATGGCCAACCTCAAGCTGCGCTCCGACTTTACCTTTGCCATTCGCGAGGCGCTGCACAACCGTGAGTTCATGGAGGTTGAGACGCCCTCCCTGTTTAAGTCCACGCCCGAGGGTGCCCGCGATTTCATCGTTCCCAGCCGTATTCAGCCGGGCAACTTCTACGCCCTGCCGCAGTCCCCGCAGCTCCTGAAGCAGCTGCTCATGGTCGGTGGCGTCGAGCGCTACTACCAGGTTGCCAAGTGCTTCCGCGACGAGGACCTGCGTGCCGACCGTCAGCCCGAGTTCACTCAGGTCGATATCGAGATGTCCTTCGTGGACCAGAACGATGTCATGAGCGCGCTCGAAGAGGTTCTTGCCGATGCCTTCGGCCGCATGGGTGTCGAGATGCCCACGCCGCTGCGTCGTATGAACTACTGGGAGGCCATGGACACCTATGGCTCCGACAAGCCCGATACCCGCTATGGCATGCACCTGGTCGACCTGACCGACATCTTTGCCAACTCCAAGTTCAAGGTCTTTGCGACTGCCGCAAACGAGGAGGGCTCTGCCGTCAAGGCCATTAACGCCAAGGGCGCCGGTGCCTGGGCACGTGCCAAGATCGATAAGCTCGCCGGCGTGGCCTCCACGTTTGGCGCCAAGGGCCTGGCATGGATCGCCTTCCGCGAGGACGGCTCCATCAACAGCCCCATCGTCAAGTTCTTCTCGGACGAGGAGATGGCCGCTCTGCGCGAGCGCATGGACGTCGAGCCCGGCGACCTTGTGATGTTCGCCGCCGGCCCGCGCCTGCTCTCCGACGAGATCCTGGGCGGCATGCGTTCGCACATGGCCAATGCACTCGAGATCAAGCGCGAGGGCCACGACTTCCTGTGGGTCGTCAACTTCCCGCTGTTCCACTGGGATGAGGACCGCAAGGCTTACGCTGCCGAGCACCAGCCGTTCACTCTGCCGACCGAGACCGACATCGCCAAGATCGAGGCCGATCCGCTGGCGGCTGGTTCGTGCACCTACGACTTTGTCATGGACGGCTTTGAGGCCGGCGGTGGCGGTATGCGTATCCACAACGCCGAGATGCAGATGTCCATGCTCAAGCTCCTGGGCTTTACCGAGGAGCGCGCCGAGTCTCAGTTCGGCTTCCTCATGGAGGCCCTCAAGTTTGGTGCGCCCCCGATGGGCGGTTTCGCTCTGGGCCTGGACCGCGTGTGCATGCTGCTCACCGGTTCCGACTCCATCCGCGACGTCATGGCGTTCCCCAAGACGGCCAGCGGCTCCGACCTCATGTCGGGCGCCCCGAGTGCCGTTAGCGGCGCCCAGCTCAAGGACGTCAGCCTGCGCCTGATGTAGGCGAGCGGCTACATCTTGCTTGCAACGAGGGAAGGACGTGTGTCTTCCCTCGTTTTTTATACGCCGAGGTTGCGAGGGTATAGGTTGACTGGGCGTCGCGGAAACTACGACCTGGAATTTGCGTCCAGAACGGGTCGCGCTTTCCCAAGGGGGGTCCTCTGGGAAAGCGCGACCCAGAATTCGGCAAAATAATGGGGCACAGTTTCCGGTTGAGCTGTCTAACGGAAACTGTGCCCCAGAATGAGCGCTCAAAACGGGGCAGGCTTTCCGCAACAACTGTCTGGCAGAAAGCCTGCCCCAGTTTCTTATAGCGAGTCTCTCTGGATCAGCTGCATGTGCATCACGGAGGTGGTAGGCTCGGCACCCTTGATCATGTCGAGCGCAATGTTGGCGGCCATGTGGCCTTCTTCGCGCAGGGGCTGGCGGACGGTCGTGAGCGCGGGGACGCAGCGCGTCGCAATCTCGTGATCGTCGAAGCCGACGACAGAAACGTCCGCAGGAACGGATAGGCCTGCCTCGTTGAGTGCGGTGATGACGCCAGCCGCGATACGGTCCGATCCGCAGAGCACGCCATCGAAAGCAATCTTGCGCGCGAGAATCAGGTGCATGGCCTGATAGCCGTCTCCGCTGTTCCAGCCGGTATAGATAACGTTTGCGTCTGGGAGGTCTTCGCCCAAGACGGCGCGGTAGCCGCGCAGGCGGTCGACAACAGCGGGGTTGTCTTGCGGTCCCAACACGGCGACGATATCTTTGCGGCCGCGCCCCTTCATGGCGAGTGCCGCAAAGCGTCCGCCCTCTTCGTCGTCAGAGTAGACCGTCGAGAACACATCGCGATAGGGGTGGCCCTCGAGCTGGCCGCACAACACGGTGGGTACGCCCAGCTCGCGCAGCACCTCGAGCAGCTCGCTGCCTTTGTAGGGAGAGACGTCGATCACGGCGTCGAACGAGCGGCGCTCAAAGTGCTCGCGTGCGCGGTTGCGCTCATGCGTAGAAGACGTCTGCAAGATAACGGGCAGATAGGACGACTCCGACAGTTCCTCGGTAATGCCGCTCAAAAACTCGCTATAGGTGGGGTCGCTGAAGAGTTCACTCAGAGGCTCGGTCACGAGCACGGCGATGATTTCCGTGCGCCCGACAGCGAGCGCTCGGCCACGAGCGTTGGGGACAAAATTGACTTCCTTGGCCGCCGCGCGGACGCGCTTTTTGGTTTCCTCGCTAATGCGGGGCGAATCGTTGAGGGCGCGCGATGCCGTGGAGCGCGACACGCCGGCAGCTGCGGCAACCTCGGCAAGCGTAGGTGCGGTGCGAACTGGTTGTGTCATGGCGTCTCCTGGAAAATGCGGTCGATGTTGTCACTGATACGGGCTAGTGCGGATACAGCTTACTATAGTGCGCCTGAACAGCGTTCATGATATCCGGTGACCGGTGTCGTTTTGCAACCAAGCCGAAATCGAATACGTCTCGTGTGGGTGAGATATCAGCGGGCGTGGAGGTTGCCTACGAGCTTAAGAACGATGTCTTGTGCTGAGTTTCGATACTCAGGGTGACATAAGTGTTGCGATTGTACAACCGGTTGCACCGTTAACCCGGCCAAATCGACCGTTCAGCGGACAACCGGTTGCACAGTATTTTGCATCGCCCGTAAGATAAGGACAACCGGTTGCACAAGAATCACTACGATGATGAAGGAGCATCACCATGGACGCCATTAACGATTGGGAAAACCAAGCGCTCACCCACAGGAACCGCCTGGCACCCCATGCGTACTTTATGGGTTACGAGACCGCCGATCTCGCTGCAACGTACAGCCGCGAGCTGTCGCGCGGGTTTGTCCAGCTGTCCGGCTCGTGGCAGTTCCGCCTCTTTGAGGGCCCCGCTGCCGTCTCCAACGAGGAACTCTCCACGTACAAGCCCGAGTGGGATCACGTGGAGGTTCCGCACCTGTGGCAGGTGGACGGCTATGGCAACCTTGCCTACACCGACGAGGGTTTCCCGTTCCCGGTTGATCAGCCGTTCGTTCCCTCCGACGACCCCACGGGCGTCTACCAGCGCATCGTCAACCTTCCCGCCGTTCCTGCCGGCGCTCGCGAGATCATTCGCTTCGACGGCATCGAGAGCTATGGCGAGCTGTACGTCAACGGTCAGTATATCGGCATGACCAAGGGTTCGCGCCTGTCTGCCGAGTTCGACGTGACCGACGCGCTCGTCGAGGGCGACAACCTGTTTGCGGTCAAGGTCCTGCAGTACAGCGATGGCAGCTACATCGAGGATCAGGACATGTGGTGGGCCTCGGGCATCTTCCGCGATGTGTACCTTATGCAGCGTCCCGCCGCGCACCTGGTCGACTTTAGGTTCCGCACGCACCGCGAGGGCGATGCCGCTCTGATCACGCTCGATACGGTTGCCGAGGGCGCTTCCCGCGTTGTGTTTACGCTCAGCGATGGCGAGAACGTGGTGGCTACGGGTGAGTGCGTCGACAGCCATGCCGAGTGCAGCGTGACCGATGCCCACTTCTGGAATCCCGAGGACCCCTTCCTCTACGATCTTACGTTTGAGGTCTACGACGACGACAAGGTGAGCGAGTACGTCCCGCATCGCCAGGGTCTTGCCGAGGTGACGGTCGAGGGCAATCATATCTACCTCAACGGCACTTACTTTAAAATGCATGGCGTCAACCGCCACGATCACGACGATCACAAGGGCCGCGCCGTGGGCCTCGATCGCATGCGCCGCGACCTGGAGCTCATGAAGCAGCACAACATCAACGCAGTGCGCACCTCTCACTATGCCAATGACCCGCGCTTCTACGAGCTGTGTGATGAGTATGGCATCATGCTGGTCGCCGAGACCGATATGGAGAGCCACGGCTTCGAGAATATCGGCAACATCGCCCTGGTTACCGACGACCCGGCATGGGAGCCGGCCTACGTCGACCGTATTGAGCGCCTGGTGATGCAGGAGCGCAACCACGCGTGCATCATCATGTGGTCGCTGGGCAACGAGAGCGGCTATGGCTGCAACATCCGCGCGATGTACGCCAAGGCTCACGAGCTCGATGGTCGTCCGGTCCACTACGAGGAGGACCGCAACGCCGATACCGTCGACGTCATTTCCACGATGTACTCCCGTGTGTCGCAGATGAACGACTTTGGTGAGCATCCGTTCCCCAAGCCGCGCATCAACTGCGAGTACGGTCACTCCATGGGCAACGGCCCCGGAGGCCTGTCCGAGTATCAGGAGGTCTTCGATCGCTGGGATTGCATCCAAGGCCAGTTTATCTGGGAATGGTGCGACCACGGTCTGGCTGCTGTGACCGAGGACGGCATTGCCTACGATATGTATGGCGGCGACAACGGCGATTACCCCAACAACAGCAACTTCTGCATCGATGGCATGGTGTTCCCCTGGCAGCAGCCGAGCCCGGGCCTTACCGAGTACGGCCAGGTCATCTGCCCGGTTCGCATGGCTTATGACGCCGAGGCGGGCGAGCTGACTGTCACCAACAAGCGCTGGTTTACCACCCTCGAGGATGTTTGCCTGTCGGCGGAGACCCTGGTGGACGGCGACGTGGTCTGCCGCAAGACGCTCATGCCCGGTGCGGTTGCCCCCGGTGAGTCCGTCCAGCTTCCGCTGGTGATTCACGAGGCCGCGGTAGGCGAGACCCTGCTGACTGTGCGCGCCTACACCATGGCCGCTCACGTCTGGTGCGAGCCGATGTTCCAACTGGGCGCAAACCAGTTTGCCATCGCAAACCATCCGGCGCCGGCCATTGCGGCTCCCACTCGTCCTGAGCTTACGGTCGAGGAGACCGAGCAGGAGATTCGCATTCACTCCCTCAACGGCGAGCTGACCTTCAGCAAGGTAAACGGCACCGTGAGCGAGTGGAAGGCATCCGGCCGTGACGTCATGGCCTCTGGTCCCCAGGTTGGTTTTTGGCATCCGCTCGTCGACAACCACGCCCAGGAGTACGACTCCCTGTGGAAGGACAACTTCATTGATGTAATGCAGACGTCCACCCGCAAGGTTTTTTGGAAGCAGGACGGCAATGCGGTCGTCGTTACCGTGAGCCAACGTATTGCTCCTCCCGTCCGCGCGTTCGGCATGCGCGTCGAGCTTGTCTACACCGTGCTTCCGAGCGGTCGCGTCGACCTCAAGGTTTCCGGCGAGCCCTACGGCGACTATTCGGACATTATCCCGCGCATCGGCATCTCCTTTGAGGTTCCCGGTTGCGATCGTGCCGTCGAGTGGTATGGCCACGGCCCGGGCGAGAACTATCCGGACTCGCTGCGTGCCAACCCGGTCGGTCATTACCGCACTACGGTCGACGACATGTTCACGCCCTACGTTATGCCTCAGGACTGTGCCAACCGCGAGGGTACCCGCTGGGTTGCCCTGCGCTCTAGCCACGGTGATGGCGTGCTGGTGACTCGTCCGGCCGACGCCGCTTCCAACCCGTTCTCGTTCTCGGCATGGCCCTATAGCTGCGAGGCTATTGATAATGCCAAGCACGTCTACGACCTTGTTCCGGGCGACACGGTCACGGTTAACATCAACGACCAGCTGCTCGGCCTTGGCTCGAACTCTTGGGGTTCCGAGGTGCTCGATTCCTATCGCACCCGTTTTGAGAGCTTCAGCTTTGAGGTGTCCCTGCGACCGCTGACGTCTGCCGATTTGGCTCAGGCGCTGGCACCCATTAAGGAGGCATAAGCCATGCATGTCTTTAACTCGCGCGCCGATTTCGACGCTCAGATGAAGTCCGTCAAGAAGTGGATGCGTACCGGCCAGGCGCTCGACGGCGTTTCTGAACTGCAGCACGATGTGGCGTACTCCATCGGCGACTCGCTGGTGTACTGGTGGGTCTATGCCCGCGAGGCCGCAACCGCCGACCTGGTCGGTCACCGTCGCTACCATGCCGTGCTCGCTCCGCTCGACGGCGACCTGACCGTCGAGGTTGCCCCCAAGGCAGGCCTCACCTGCACCCGCGCTTACAGCGATATCGATGATCGCGAGCGCTTTGAGGGGGCGGGGGAGACCGTGACGATTCCCGCCGGCGGCGTTGCCGTCGTCGAAATTGACGAGGCCTACCGTGTCGTGGCCGATGCCGCGGATCCCCGCGTCGTGGTACTGCACGTGACGGTCGAAGGTTATTCCTTCCCCAACAAGTAGTATTCGTCCGCCTGGACGTTTGCTTCGCGCCGTTAAGGGGGATGGCTTTGTTGACTCCCTTTTCCCCATTCCCCTTAGCAGGTGCGCCGTCCGTGTTTGCACTTGCAGCTCGGACGGGTTTAGATGACATTTAATAGATGATTGGGAGGGCTTATGAGCTCTGAAAAACGAGGAACGATTGGTTCGTTCGCTCTGCTGGGCATGACGGTCGCCGCCGTGTTCGGTATCAAGAACATCATCAACAACAACGCGGCCATCGGCTTAGCAGCTGCGCCGTCGTTCTTCTTCGCCACGCTTTTGTACTTTGTCCCCTATACCCTGGTTACCGCCGAGTTCGTCGGCCTTAACAAGGACTCCGAGTCGGGCGTGTACGCATGGGTTAAGACCTCGATGGGTGGTCGCTGGGCGTTCCTGACGGCATTTAGCTACTGGTTCGTTAACCTGTTCTTCTTTGCGTCCGTCCTGCCCAACGTCATCATCTACGCGAGCTACGTGTTCTTTGGTGCCAACGCCGAGCTTTCGCAGCTGTGGATCACCATTATCGAGATCGTTGTCTTTGCTATCGCCACGTGGGTTTCGACCAAGGGCGCTAAGTGGATCGGCTCCATTTCCTCCTTCGGTTCGACCGCGGCTCTCGGCCTGACCGCCGTGTTCATCCTGCTGTCCCTGGCTGCTGCCTTTGGCGGCGTTGAGTTCGCTACGGCTCCTACTCCCGCTAACATGGCTCCCGACATGAGCAACTTCGCAACTGCGTGGGGCTTCTTCGGTACGCTTGCCTGGATCATCCAGGGCGTTGGCGGCGCTGAGTCTGTCGGCGTGTTCCTTAACGACCTTAAGGGTGGCGTCAAGGCCTTCGTGCGCACCGTCGTTATCGCCGGTCTGACCATCGGCCTTCTGTATGCAGGCGCTTCGCTGCTGGTTAACCTGTTCATCCCCGAGGGCGGCGTTGCCATCTCCACCGGTATCTTCGACGTATTCGGCGCTGTCCTTGCCCACTTTGGCATTCCCATGGAAGTGTCTACGCGCGCCATCGGCTTGATCCTTCTCGCCGCCACGCTGGGCTCCCTCATGATGTGGACCTCTGCTCCCATCAAGGTTTTCTTCACCGAGATCCCCAAGGGTGTCTTTGGTAGCAAGATCGTCGAGCTCAACGAGCACGGCATTCCCGCCCGCGCTGCCTGGCTGCAGTTCGCCATCGTCGTCCCCATCCTGATCATCCCGGCCCTGGGCTCCGGTAACCTCGACGACCTGCTCATGATCGTCACCAACATGACGGCTGCCACCGCTCTGCTCCCGCCGCTGCTGATCCTGCTTGCCTACTTTATGTTGCGCAAGAACTTCGACGCTGCTCCCCGTGGCTTCCGCATGGGTTCGCGCACCTTTGGCCTGGTCATTGCTGCATTCCTGCTTGTGGTCTTCTGCTTCGTGCTTATCTGCGGCACCATTCCGCTCGATCAGCCGCTGTGGCTGACGCTGGTCTACAACGTCGGCGGCGTGGTTGTCTTCCTGGGCCTTGCCGTGATGTGGTACAACCGCTACATCAACCGCCTGCGCGAAACCGATCCCGAGGCTGCTGAGAACGAGCTTCGCCCCTCCGTCCTCGACATGATGGAGTAGCGGCTAGGATTAATCTACGGCTGTGGAATAAATCGATTCCCTTTCCTAAGGAGGGGCCTTACGAGGCCCCTCCTTTTGTGTTTTGGAGCATGGTTTTGGACCCTGTGGGCAAAAAATGCCAAATATGAGTACTGTTGCAAAAGAGGTGTCATATTTTTCGGCCTGTTCTGAGCGAAAATGGGCTCAAAATCAATTTATCTAACCCCCTATAGACGCGATTCGATGGCTTCCAAAACATTAAAATCGGCCAAATCGGCCAATTTGCTCTCAATTCTGCTGCTACTAAATTTGTGACAGTACTCATATTTGCCACTTTTTGTCCACGGGGTGTCCGAAAGGGTCCTCGACAAGCATCTAACGCTACAATAACTACCACATGGCTGGGTTTGCCAGCCGAATGTACGATGTCGTGGGAGGGGACATGGTCGAGTTTACAAAGACGATTAAAGATCCGTTGGGATTACATGCCCGCCCGGTTGCGCTGCTCTATGACATCATTGCCAAGCATCGTTGCGACGTGTCAGTCAGTATCGGCGATCGCCACACGAATGGCCGCGATGTCATGGGACTCATGGCTCTCTACGGCGAGTGCGGCGAGGACATCATCTTCCGCGTTTCGGGCGTAGACGAGGCTTCCTGCGTTACGTCGATCAGAAATCTCTCACTCTAACCTCAACAATGTGACAAAGGGGCAGTCCCCTCTGTTGCATCAATTGGTATGGCAAGGCGCCGCAAAGAGACAGTCTTTGCGGCGCCTTTGTTTCGTATAGGAAACTTTTTCGAAATCTGAATGGGGACCCTTTCCAAAAAGTTAACCACGTGTTAGTTTACTAAAGCGAACATAGGCGTGGTTAACTTTTACCGCGTCGATGTTGAGGACGAACTGACGTTAGGAGCCACTCATGTCTTGCGGACCGCAGATGCCGGCAATGCCGCTTTCGATGGTAAAAGCGGGCGAAACCGTGCGCGTGTCTCGTGTAAAGG
>CATYHY010000030.1 GCA_958407085.1 uncultured Collinsella sp.
ATTTGAGCTCGGACGCAGTTGTCACTTGCTCCATTTAAAAATCCAATCTCACGGGGATGCCTTGACTGGCCATATACTCCTTCACCTGGCGAATGCTGAAGGTTCCAAAGTGAAAGACGCTCGCCGCCAGCACGGCGTCGGCTTCGCCCTCGATCACACCCTCGGCAAAATGCTCGAGCGTGCCCACGCCACCACTCGCGATGACGGGGATTGGCACCGCGCGCGCCACGGCACGGGTGAGTGCCAGGTCAAAGCCGGCCTTGGTGCCGTCGCGATCCATGCTGGTCAGCAGGATCTCGCCGGCGCCGCGACGAGCCGCTTCCTCGGCCCACGCCACCGCGTCGATACCCGTAGCGTTGCGGCCGCCCGCCGTAAAGACCTCCCACTTATCGGCGCCCGGCTCCCCGGGCAGCCCCACGCGCTTGGCATCGATCGCCACGACCACGGCCTGGCTGCCAAACGCCGCGGCAGCCTGGCTAATCAGCGACGGGTCGCGCACGGCCGCCGAGTTGAGCGACACCTTGTCGGCACCGGCGGCAACCATGGTGCGCATGCCCGCAAGATCGCGAAAGCCGCCGCCCACGGTATAGGGAATAGCCAGCTCCTCGGCCGCATGCGCCGCCATCTCGATAGTCGTCGCGCGGTTGTCACTCGTGGCGGTAATATCCAGGAAGACGACCTCGTCCGCACCCTCGCGATCGTAGGCACGCGCTAGCTCCACCGGGTCGCCCGCATCGCGCAAGCTCACAAAGTTGACGCCCTTGACCACGCGGCCGTCCTTAACATCCAGACAGGGAATTACGCGTTTGGTAAGCATGGGCTACTCCTCCCCTCGGGCGGCGGCCAGCGCCTGGGCCAGCGTAAAGTTGCCCTCGTAGAGCGCACGACCGGTAATGGCGCCCTCGATGGCATCCTCGCCCACCGCGGCAAGCGCGCGGATATCGTCGAGTGTCGAGATACCGCCCGAAGCCACAACGGGAAAGCCCGCGACCTCGGCCACATGGCGATATGCCGCCACGTCGATGCCCGTCTGCATGCCATCGCGCGCGATATCGGTATAGACCAAGTGTTTAAAGCCCAGCTCGGTGAGCTGCGCCACGGCGTCGTCGAGTGCCACGCCCGCGCCGTCACGCCAGCCGTTCACCTTGACCTGACCGTCGCGCGCGGCGATGTCTGCCACCAACAGCTCGCTAAAGCCGCGAGCCACCACCTCGGCAAATCCCGGCTCGGTCACGAGCACCGTGCCGAGTGCGATGCGACGCGCGCCGTAGCCGGCCAGCTCGTCGATCCGCGCGAGCGAGCGGACGCCGCCGCCCACGTCCACGGACAGACCGTCGACGCTGCAGATGGCCTTAATCGCTGCCGAGTTGGCAGCGCACGCGTCCTCGTCCTCGCCAAAGGCAGCGGACAGGTCGACGACGTGCACCCAGCTCGCACCCTGCTCGGCAAAGGAGCCGGCAACGGCCACGGGGTCGTCGGAATATACCTTGCAGCGGCTCCGGTCGCCGCGCTCCAGGCGCACGACCTTGCCGCCGATCAAATCGATTGCGGGAAACAGAATCATCGGCCGGCCCCCTCGACGATGCTCACGAAGTTCTTAAGAATGCGCTGACCCAGCGCAGAGGATTTCTCGGGATGGAACTGGCAGCCCCACACGTTGCCGTGGCGCACGATGCACGGGAAGCTCCGCGTGTAGTGCGTGCGTGCCAGAACATCGGCGGCATCGGCATCGTCGGCCACCGCATAGCTGTGGGTGAAGTACATATTGGCGCCCTCGGCAAAACCGGCGAGCAGCGGATCGGCCGCACCGGCAGGCGTCATGTGCACCTGGTCCCACCCCACGTGCGGCACCTTCAGGCGGCTCGACTCCAGACGCGCGCACGAACCGCGCATAATACCCAGGCCATCGACCCAGGGGCCACCGGCCTGCTCGGGGGTGTTGCCGTCGGCAACTGCGCCCTCGTCCGCAGGCACGCCCTCGTTGCCGCGCTCAAAAAATAATTGAAGGCCCAGGCAGATGCCGAGCAGCGGAGTTCCAGCGGCAACGGCGTCGAGCACGGCCGCCTCCTCGCCGCTCTGGCGCATAAAGGCGATCGCGTCATAGAACGCGCCCACGCCCGGGATGACCAGGCCGTCGGCGTTGCGAATCTGCTCCGGGTCGTCCGATGTGCAGGCGGCGGCACCGGCGCGCGCAAGCCCGCGCACGACGCTCGACAAGTTGCCCTTGTGGTAGTCGACCACCACGATCTTCGGTTCGCCCACGCGACCCTCCCTTTTCCCATCATCCAAAACCACCACAAAGGGGACAGGCACCTTCGTGGTGGTTTTTACCCTTGTGGCGGTTACAGTGAACCCTTGGTGCTGGGGATGCCCTGCACGCGAGGGTCCAGCTCACAGGCTTGGCGCATCGTGCGGCCCACGGCCTTAAAGGCGGCCTCGATAATGTGATGCGAGTTGCCGCCCGCCAGTTCGCGCACGTGCAGAGTGAGCTTGGCGTCGCGCGCAAAGGCGTAGAAGAACTCGACGGCCAGCTCGGTATCGAAGCTGCCCACACGCTCAGTCGGTACGGGCAGCTCGCAGTAGGCCTGCCCACGGCCCGAAATATCAACGGCAGCCATCACAAGCGTCTCGTCCATGGCGATCGCCGCGTCGGCAAAGCGCGTAATGCCCACCTTGTCGCCCAGCGCCTGGCGAAACGCCTCGCCCAGCACAATACCCGTGTCCTCGACGGTGTGATGCGCATCGACCTCGACGTCGCCCACCGCGTGCACCGTCAGATCGAACAGACCATGGCGGCCAAAAGCGTTGAGCATGTGGTCGAAAAACGGCACGCCGGTCGAGATATCGCACACGCCAGATCCGTCCAGGTCGAGCTTTACGACAATGTCGGTCTCGCCCGTCTTGCGGGTTACCTCGGCATAGCGGTCCATCTACATCTCCTCCTTCACCAGCGCGGCAAACGCTGCCAGCACCTCGTCGTTTTCCTGCGGGGTGCCCACGGTAATGCGCAGGCAGTCCGCGAGCCCCGGCGCGTAGCTAAAGTCGCGCACCAAAATCGAATACTCGTCGCGCAGACGCTCGCGCACGCGCGTGGCATGCGGCGTGCGCACGAGCACAAAGTTCGCCGCGCTCGGCCACGCCTCCACGGGCAGACCCTCGGCAGCCATTGCGCGTAGGGCGCACAGCTCGCGCTCGCGCTCAGATGCAACCTGTGCCACCACGGGTGCGTACGCATCGCGGGCACGTACGCAGGCAAGCGCGGCGGCCTGGCTTAGCACGTTAACCGAGTAGATCTGCCGAATCGCCGCAAACACATCGATGACCTCGGGCGCCGCGATCACATAGCCCAGACGCGTGCCGGCGGCGCCAAACGCCTTGGACAGCGTATGCAGAATCACCAGGTTGGGATGCTCGGCGATAAGCCCCTGCGCCGTGGTGGCCGCGCCAAACGAATCGTCGGCAAACTCCACGTAGGCCTCGTCGACCATCACCATGCCGGGGCAGGCATCGCACAGAGCCGCAACAAAGTCGAGCGGCGCCACGTCACCCGTGGGATTGTTGGGCGAGGTCACGATCGCCAGATTGCACTCGGGAGCCGCCGCAAGCACCGCCGCCTGGTCGAGCTCAAAGGTCGCCGGGTCGCGCCACACGTCGCGCACCTCGGTCTGGCACAGAGACGCAAAGAACGCATACTCGCTAAAGCACGGCGGGCAGTTGAGCAGGGTCCGCCCCGCGCCGCCAAACGCCAGCAAGTAGTTATAGAGCAGCTCGTCACCGCCGTTGCCCACGCAGATATTCTCGCGCGTCACGCCATGCCAAGCAGCAAGCTCATCGCGCAGGTCGTTGGACATGGGGTCGGGATAACGGTTGAGCGGCGTGGCAGCCAGGGCTGCATCAATCGCCTCGCGCACGCCGGCCGGCACGGGATAGGTGTTCTCGTTGGCCGAAAGGTTGATGCGCGTGGGCGTAAAGTTGGGATCATAGGGCTCAATGCCGGCCAGGTAGGGCTGGACGAGCTCCTTCATGCGCGGCGTGAGTTCGGCCATGTTAGGCCTCCTCGCCGGTCGCGCCAACGCCATCCGCGCCCGCAGCCGCCAGGTCAACGCCCTCGGCAACCGTCGCCACGGCGTCACCCGGCCAAGCGACCTTGGTCAGGTCGGCCGCGGCCAGAGACTCGGCACTCACGGCATCCTCGCCCTGCTCCAGCACACGGCGACGCAGGGCGGCGGATAGCGCGTGCGCCCACAGGCCCTCGGCCTCGGCCAGACGCTGTGTGGCGGGAGCGTCGGAGAGCAGGCCCTCGGGCGTATAGCAAATGACGCTCGAGCGCTTAACGAACTCTTCGACCGAAAGCGGGTTGGAGAACATGGCCGTGCCGCCGGTCGGCAGCGTGTGGTTGGGGCCGGCAACATAATCGCCGAGCGGCTCGGAGCTCCAGGCGCCCACAAAGATGGCGCCGGCGTTGCGAATGCCGCCGAGCAGGCCCATCGCGTCCTTGCAGTGCAGCTCAAGGTGCTCGGGCGCCACGGTGTTCACGGCCTCGACGGCGGCAGCCATGTCGGCGGCCACCACGATGGTGCCTTCGTTATCGAGCGAGGCGCGTGTGATCTCGGCACGCGGGGACTGCGCTACCAGAATGTCGATACCAGCCTCGACCTCGCGCGCAAACTGCTCGTCGCAGGTCACCAGATAGCAGGCTGCCAGCGGATCGTGCTCGGCCTGGGCCATCAGGTCGGCCGCGACCACCATGGGCTTGGCCGTGGCATCGGCAAGTACGCAGACCTCGGAAGGGCCAGCGACCATATCGATTCCCACGTCGCCCGAGACAATCTGCTTGGCCGCGGCGACAAAGGCGTTGCCCGGGCCGGTGATCTTGTCGACGCGCGGAATGGTCTCGGTGCCGTACGCCAGCGCGGCCACGGCCTGAGCGCCGCCCACCATATAGATCTCGTCCACGCCGCCGAGCTTGGCAGCCGCGAGCGTATAGGGGCTGATCAGGCCATCTTTTTGCGGAGGAGTCACCATGACCACGCGCTTGACGCCGGCAACCTTGGCGGGAATGGCATTCATGAGCACCGTGGAGGGATATTGCGCGCGACCGCCCGGCACGTAGATGCCGGCCGCCGCGAGCGGGGTCACCTTAACGCCGAGCATCGTGCCATCTGCGCGCGTGGTAAACCAGCTCTGCTCGACCTCGCGCTGGTGGAACTCGCGAATCTGGCGCGCGGCCTTCTCGAGCGCCGCGACAAACGCGGGGTCGAGGTCTTCGAGCGCGGCATCGATCTGCTCCTGCGGCAGGCGGAAGCTCTGCAGCTCAACACCGTCAAAGCGCTGACAGTAATCGCGCACTGCGGCATCGCCGTTGGCGCGCACGTTGGCCACGATATCGCGGGCGGCGTCGACGATGTTTTGCGGCAGCACGCCCTTGCGGTTGAGCTGGTTGGTAACGAGGCGCTCACCGGGAGCAAGCTTGATGGTCTTCATATCGGTATCCCCTATCGGTCGAGGTTGCGTTTGAAAAAACGAGAGACCGGGCGGCGGCGCCAATCGGCCCGCAGCCCAGACGTTGGGACGCCCGTGCGTGCTCGCGCTATTGTGCCGAGCCCGCGACGGGCTCAAAATGCTTGTCCTTCACGGCCGCGGCCAGGCGATCTGCCAGGTTGCGCACGCGCGGATCCAGGCGAGCGGCACCCGGGTTGACAAAGAAGCGGGCCGTGCAGTCCATAATGCGACCAGTAATAACCAGGTCGTTGTCGCGTAGCGTGGCACCCGTGGCGGTAACGTCCACGATGCGATCGGTCATGCCGACGATGGGGCCCAGCTCGATGTTACCGTGCAGCGAGACGATATCGGCATTCACGCCGCGCTCGGCATACCAGGCACTCGCGATGCGCGGGTACTTGGTGGCCACACGAAGCGAGCCGCGGCGGGCGTAGTTGCGCTCGGCCTGGCCGGCGCGCCATGCAGGCTCCGCCTCGATAAACGTGCACAGGCCGTAGCCCAGATCGACCAGCTGCAGCAGGTTGAGGTCGGCCTCGATAAGCGAGTCCCAACCGCAGATGCCGCAGTCGGCGCCGCCGCAGCCCACAAAGGCGGGCGCATCGCTGGGACGCACGATGACAAACTCGATATCGCCGACCGTGCCCTCGCCGGCACGCGTGTCGCGACCGCGCACAATCAGGTGACGGCCGGGGTCGCGCAGCTCAGAGACATCCAGGCCCGCGGCCTCGAGCACGTCGAGCGTGTCGGCCTTAAGCGAGCCCTTGGGCACGGCGATGCGTAGCGGGCCTTCGGCGCCGCGGCCCACGGCGTGGTCACCATCGGAGGCGGCGTCCTCGGCAGAGGTGCACGCGGCCTCCAGACGCTCGAGCGAAAAGGCGAAGCCCGCCGCCGGCACCTCGATGCCGTCGCCAAACGCGCCGGTAAAGATAGAGTCGTAGCGACCGCCCGAGCCCACCGGATCGGGCAGGCCACCGGCATAGGCCTTAAAGACCAGGCCCGTGTAGTAATCGAAAGAATTCATAATGGAAAAGTCGAAGGACAGTACCTGAGCGTCCTCGGGAGCCAGGCCCTCGACCAGGGCACGGAGTTCGCGCGTCAGCGGCGCGGCGATACCGGCGGCCTCCAGCAGCGCGTCCACGCGGTCGAGCACCTCGGCACCACCATGCAAGCGCGGCAGTTCGCTGACGGCGGCCTTAACGGCATCGGTCTCGGCGCTTGCCGCCACGCGGGCATCGAGGCCCACAAAGTCGTTGGCGTGCACGCAGCGCAGAGCCTCGGCAGCCAGCTCGCGATCCTCGCACGCCGCGAGCAGCTCCTTAAACGGGCGCACGCTACCTGCGATAATGCGCGCATCGGGCAGCGCCAACTTGCGAACGGCCTCGGCCACCAGCGAGACGATCTCGACATCGCCCGCGGTATCGCCCGCGCCGATGAGCTCAAAACCCAGCTGGGTAAATTGACGCGAACCGCCGGCATTGCGCTGGCATTCGCGAACCACCGGCGCCTCATAGCGCAGGCGCAGCGGCAAGTCGGCCGCGCGCATGCGGGTCGAGACCAAACGCACGATCGGCAACGTATTGTCGGGACGAACCACCAACAAGCGGCCGTCATCGTCAAAAAGCTTAAACGGCGTGTCCGCGATACGGCCGCCCTCCTCGAGCGAGCCCTTGTCCTCGAGCAGCGGCGTCTCAACCGGCAGATAATTATGCTCCCTAAAGCAGCCCTTCACCGTCAGCGCAATCTCCTCGCGCGCCTGAGCCTCCTCGGGCAATATGTCCCGGAATCCCCACGGTGTGGCCGTCATCTGGTGAGCCTCCTCATGCTGTGTTTCGTATGGAACAGAAGACCGGCATAGCTCCGCCGGTTTTCTGGGTACTTTAGCATACTAGAGTGTTTGCGGGGAGAATCGTCCTCCTCGGCTCACACCGTATTCATTTGGAAACATAGGAGCGGATTGTCGCAACCCAACCCCACCTAGACGCCAATCGCACGACGATACTCTGCCATTACCTGCGCATCGACAGCTGCGGGGTCGGCAAAATAGCGCCAGTCATAGGTCTCGGCCGAAACAACTCCGCGATAGCCGCGCGCCACCAGCCTATCCAGGTCGGCGCGCATATCGCGGTCGCCGTCACCCCAGGCAAGATGCGTCGTGCCATCTGCCGCAACATCGACAAAATGCACGTGGGCGACATCATCGCCAAGCAGATCGAAATAATCGTCGATGGTATCCCCTGCCACCGCCATAGCGCCCAAATCCAGACACGCCTTAAGTGCCGGATGATCAACTGCCTCGATCATGCGCTTCGTATCGGCCGCCGAGTTCACGATCATCGACTCAACCGGCTGTAGGGCCTCGAGCACCAGTCGCACACCGCACTCTCCCGCATGCTCGGCAATCGCACGCAGCATCGAGGCGCTGCGACCCCACGCGTCCCCGATCGGCTCGTTCAAAAATGCCCAGCCGCTCGAGACCATGACCTGCTCGGCTCCAAGTTCCGCCGCGATATCTACAACGTTCTTAAAGTACGCGAGCGTGCGGGCACGCGCCTCATTCCCGCGCGCCGCGATATTCCACGGCTTGGGGTTGTTCTGTTCGGGACAAAGTCCCACAATCCGAACCCCATACCGCTGCGACAGCTCCCGTACCCGCTCGAGCGAATCGTATCCATGGCAATCGACATACAGATGCATCGCCCCGGTCCAAAGCTCGCAACACGTGTAGCCCGAAGCCGACGCCGAAGAAAAGAACTCCTCAAGATCAAAGTAGCGATGGCTGATATTCATAACGGCAAGCTGCGGATACTCCATCTTGTCCACCTTTCGGCAAAAGGGCGCCGCAGCACAGTGTGCGCGACGCCCCCTCTTACATTGTTCTCATTATGACGGATACTCTACTGGACACCAAGCACTCCAAAGAACGCGCCAGCGATACTCACGAGCAGGATCACGAGCATGATGACCAGCGGATTCATCTTCTTTTTGAGCATGAGATAGACGATTCCAAACAGCCCCATCGTGACAAAGCCCGGGAAGATTCCGTTGAGCAGCTCGGCCAGCGTCTGAGCACCATCGCCCGCACCGACCATGAGCGGAATGTCCACGGTGACCATCTCCATGGTCATAGCGCCGATCACCATGGCGCCCATGATAGAGGCCATCTTGACGATCGTGTCCATAATGCCCGATTCCTGGACCTTGCTGATCATGTCCGAGCCAAAGCGATACCCCACAAACGTCAGCAGGTAACGGATGATGTAGTGAGGGACATTGAACACGAGCAGGAACAAAATCGGGCCAAGAATAGAGCCCTGTAGCGCCAGCGACGTGCCGACACCCGTTGCCAAAATTCGCAGCGTGCCCCAGTAGAAGGCATCGCCCACGCCGGACAGCGGCCCCATCAAAGCAAGCTTGACATTAGAGATCGCGCTCGTGTCAAAGCTATCGTCAGTAGCGTTGACCTCCTCCATTGCAGCGGCGATGGACATGGGGAGCGTCGAGATGTACGGCGTGACGTTATAGAGCTCCATATGGCGCTTGAGGGCGGCCTTAAAGTCCGCATCCTGCGGATACAGCTTGCGAAGGATCGGCATAAGGGCCCACATAAAGCCGATATGGCCCATACGCTCGTAGTTCCAGGAATGCTCATAGGGAATCGAGCGCCAGAACAGCTTCTTAAGGTCTGCGCGGGAAATCAGCCCGTCGTAAGAAGACTCAAACTTAAAACTCATCGAACCCACTCCCAATCGCAGGATCATCGGTTGCCACTGCAGGCTGCTCCGCCTTTTTCTTGTCACCCAAAACCGTCATCGCGACGACGATGATCGCGGCAAAGATCGCCACGCCCGTCGTGCTAATGCCAAAGTAGGCGACGAGGAAGAAGCCAGCGAAGAAGAACGGCGCCACCGTCTTGTTCATAATCATCTGAGCCAGCATTGCAAAACCGAGTGCGGGCAAGAAGGCGGCGGCGACATCCATACCGGTCTGAACGAAATCGGGGATGATGTTGAGCAGGCTGGCAACAGCATCGGCGCCAAAGAAGAATGCCAGGGGAATAATCAGCAGGCCGCACCAGCTCTGCGCGTAGCCGGCGATGAGCATGTTGCGCGTGATGGCCTTGGTGTCTCCGTCCTCGACGTTTTTGTCGATACGGTGCACCAGCAGCAGCATCACCGGCTGGCCCAGGGCAGTATCGAGCGCCAGGACGATCGTTGCGATGGGAATGCCCAGGGTCAGGGCCGCCGAAGCGTCCGCGCCGGCCTGCATGGCAAGAGATACGCCCAGGATAGTGCCGGAAATCGTATCGGGCGGGTTATAGGCGCCGACCGAGATGGCGCCGACCATGGCAAGCTCCATCGTGGCGCCCATGATCGTACCGGTCACCATGTCGCCCATGACAAGGCCAACCAGAGGTCCGAGCACGATCGGGCGCTGGAGGTAGCTCGTGCCCGTCAGCCACTCGGAATAGCCCAAAAGGGCAATCAGGAAAATCAGGATTGTCTTGATAACCATGACAGCCCCTAACCGATAACCTTCGCGGCGTCAGTCTTCGCATCTGCCGGAATCATCTGAATGAACAGTTCATAGCCCTCGCCGAGCAGCTCTTTGACGTATGCCTCGTTTTCGGGCGTAAGGAACACGCTCGTCGAGACCTGGCGGGCATTCTCGCTAAAGGCAACGTTGCCGAGGTTGATCTTCTTGACTCCCATCGCCTTGGCGACGGCACCGGCCTGCTGGATCGTCTCGCAAACCACGAAGAGCTTGTACTTGTCGGTCACTCCGCTCTGGAGCGCCTTGACGGCATCCTCGGTGTTTTTGACAACGACCTTGCAGCCCTCCGGCTTTGCAAGGGACAGGGCCTGCAGACGAAGCTTGTCATTGAGGACCGTGTCGCTCACCAACAAGATGCAGTCGGCACCCAGAGCCGAGGTCCAGCTAACGGCAACCTGGCCGTGAAGCAGTCGATAGTCCACGCGAATCATCTGAATCATGATGTGCTCCCTAGTGGTTAAAACTCATCGAGTTCGGCCTGCCCCAGCAGGTCGTTGACGTACTTGACCTTGGTGTCGTCCGCCTCGACGATCTGGCGAATGGCCTCATCGATCGGGGTGGATTCGGGCACGAACAGCAGCTGAATAAGGAGCGGCAGGTTCATGTTGGTCACGAGGTGCGTGTTAGGACGCGTCTGGACGATCTTGGTGAACTCGTTGTTGACGCTGCCGCCAAAGAGGTCGGTGCACACGACGACCTCATCGTCCGCGGCAAAGCCGTCCAGAATCGCTGCGGCCTCCTTGGTCAGGTCCTCGTTTCCGTCGACATACATAGAGAGCGCATGGACGTTTTCGCGCTCGCCGGAAAGCAGGCCGATGCTCTCGACGATTCCAGACGCAAAATGAGCATGGGACGCCACGATAAACTGCCTCATTCGATTCCCCTTCCTTGCGAATTTCGGCATAAAAATGCCCGGACGCATGCGCCCGGGCAGAGTGCTTCTTAAATGAGTGGTCAACTATTAGTAGTCGAACTGGTGATAGTAACGACGGTAGTTGAGGTTGTGCTTGGTGACCGTCTCGTAGTAAGCGGCAAGGCGATCGGTGATCAGCGAGGAGAGAATCCACGGAGACACGATGACGCGGAACTCGTCGTCAAGGCCGGGGATCGCGAACTCGGCGGTGTCGATGATGTTGATGTCGGTGTCGCCGGTCACGCCGCGGGTCAGGAAGGCGCGGACGCGCTCGTCGAGCTTGCGGTTCTCGTCCTCGCCCATGAACAGGAAGACCGGGACGCCGGGCTCCACGAGCTCGAGGGTGCCGTGGAAGAAGTCGGCCGAGGTGATGTAGCGGGTGCGCTTCCACTGCATCTCCTCCAGGATGCACATCGAGAACAGGATGGTCTCGCCCCACAGGGCGCCGGAGCCGATGAACATGGTGTAGGGGGCCAGGGCGTACTTCTTGGCGAGCTCCTCGGCGCGCGGCTCGAAGCTCTTGCGGATGTCGACCAGGTGGGTCCAAACGTCCTTGGTCTGCTCGATGAACTTATCGAACTGCGGGAAGCAGCCACGGCGGTTGAGCAGGCGCAGGCCGAAGCAGTCGGCGAGGTAGTAGCCCATCTCGCAGCCGCCGTTACCATGATCGGAAGCCATCTTGACGCAATTCTCGGCGCCGACAGCCTGGCCGATGGGGCCCTCGGGCTTGGTCATGGCGTAGACGCGAATGCCCTTTTCCTTCATCTTCTTGACGGCCTCGAGGACCTCGGGGGTGGTGCCGGACTCGGAGGCGGTGAGCACGACGGACTTCTCGGTCATGCGCTTGTGGCCCATGACGTTCCACTCGGCGGCGTGGATCAGGTAGACCTCGAGGTCGCGGTCGCCGAACTTGTTCATGAGGTACTCGAGCTGCATGAGCTCGTCCCAGGTGCCGCCGACGCCCATCAGGAACACGGCGTCGTAGCCCTCGTCGGCGACCTTGTCGGCGAGCGCGGTCATCTTCTTGCCGGTCTCATAGACGTTCTTGCCGTCCTCGACGTAGCCCTCCTGGCTAAAGTGCATGATCTCGATCTTCTCGGTTTCCTTCATGGCTTTTCCTTTCTGTCCAGCACGCGAATCTATACATCGCGTTTCTTTTCGATACCAATTATAGACATACACCAACGTGTTTTTAATACCACTTTTCAATCTGTTCCAATCCTCGGTGAACGGTCGAAATTCTCTGGTGAGTGGTATCAAATTATAATTTGATGTATAGCTAACGCCCCCGGCGTCTCCCTTGTGTGACAAAGAACAGCGTTCCTACCAGCGCAATAATGGTCGATGCTCCAAACAGTACCGTCTGGACGCCCAAAGCCTCCGCCAAAAACGGAGCCGCCAGCAGCGGCACCACGCCGGCGCTCATCAGGCCAAAACGCACAAAGCCGGTAATGCGCCCCAGGTATTTGATGTCGGCACGCTCCTGAATCAAGATCATCTGCAGCGGCTCCAGGAACCCCCAGGCCAGACCGTTAATCGCCTGACCGACAATCGCGACCCCCAGCATATCTGTGCCCACGTACACCATGGACCCAATGCCCACGGCCATGAGCGCGCCGAGCAGCAATCGTAGGTTGACATGGCGAGCAGAAAGCTTGGTCAGGATGAACGCGCCCACCGAGGAAGTGAGGCCCACGACAGAGGACAGCCAGCCCAGCCAGACGATATCCACGTTGAGCACATCACGGTAGAACAACGACTCAAGCGAATCAAACGCGCCAAACGCAAAGAATCCCAAAAAGCCCGAGATAAAGATGAGGCGCAGGTCGTGGTCGCGAAACGTAAGTCGCGCACCCTCGGCCATGCCGCCCAGAATACCGCCCTTCGGCTTTTCCCCTTTTGCGGGAACAACGCACTCGCGACAGCCCAAGGAGAGCACGGCCGCCACACCCATCATGCCCGCCATGAGCAGGTAGACCGATTGCGTGGCAAAACAGCTCACGATGGCACCGCCGAGCAGCGGGCCAGCGGTATAGGCGATATTGCTGTAGAACACCATGAGACCGTTCACGCGGGTACGGCCCTCGGTGGTCGACTCCAGGTATCCCGGAAACGCATGCGTGCAGGTGTTGATAAAGCCGCCCGCAAGCCCCAAGACGCACGCGGCAAACACAAGCCCGGGGACAGACAGCGGCGCCAACCCCACGCCAAGCGATAGCACAGCCGTAATCACGCACGTCACAAATGACGTCCGGCGCGGTCCAAAGCGATCGATGACCGAACCCGACACCATATTGCCCGCCGACGTCATAAGATTGCGCACGAGCGTAATGGCGGCAACCAAAAAGGCCGTGCCGGCCAGATCATACGTGGCCGCACCGATAAGCCCCAAAAAGTAGACCGCGTTGTTGGCGCACCACTGCAGGGACTCAATAAGAATCAGCCTGACCTCTGCCGGCGTCAGGCGCATTGCTTCGCGATCCTTCGCGAACATACGAACTCCTTCTATACAAAAAGGGGATGGAGGGCATAGGCCTGCTCCATCCCCTTTCCAGGTTGCAACGAAAATCTATGCAGCCGGGCCCTTACGCCAGCACGCCGAAGAACGCGCCGATGATGCCCACGACCATGGTGGCCACGA
>CATYHY010000031.1 GCA_958407085.1 uncultured Collinsella sp.
CGGCCAGGCGGCTCACCGTAGACTTACCGGAACCCGAAGGACCGACCAGCGCCGTAACTTCGCCTTCCTTGGCGGTAAAGCTCACATCGGTAAGAACTTTCTCGCCGGCGCGGCCGTCCTCGCCCGCACCATAGCCAAATGCCACGTGATCGAACACCACATCGTGACCCGCGGGCTCAAATTTCTCGCTGCCCCGCGCCACAGGCTCTTCCATGATGGAACGCATGCGCTTGGCAGACGACTCGGCGGCAAACAGCTCGGACATTAACATTAACGCCTGGTCAAAGGGCGCATAGATACGGCTCACCATAAGCAAGAAGGCAAACATCACCAAATAGTCGACCCGCCCCGAGGCAACCATCGCGGCACCCGTTACCAGCGTGGAAGCGACCCCCAGACGCAAAATGACAAAGGCAGAGTTGACCAAAAGCCCGTTAACGAGTTCTCCCTTAGTGGTCTCGCGCTCCTCGTCATCGATCACGGCACCGAGTCCCTCAAGATAATAGGCCTCCTGGTTGGTAGCGCGGATCTCGCGCACACAATCGAGCGTCTCCTGGATCGCCTCGGTGACTTTGACCTTCTCGGCGCGAACACGGTCGAACACCGGGACCATGGGGCCGCGCGTCAAATACAGCACGGCAAAGGCCACGGGAACGCTCCAGAACGCCGTGATCGCCAACTGCCAGCAAAAGAACAGCGATGCTGCGAACACAATAGCGCTTGCGATAATGGCGCCCCAAAGCTCTCCCAACACGTGGCTGTAGGCATGTTCCATGGTCTGGACATCGCCCATGATGGTCTCGGTTAAATCGGCCAGATCACGACGACCGAAAAACGACAGCGGCAGTTTGCGCAAGCGTTCGGCGATCTCCATACGCTGCTTGCCGCACTCCTCGTAAAAGATGCAGTAGGTGTAGTAATACTGTTGCCAGTTAGAGGCAAAGAGCAACACGAAAAAGACCAGGAGGCCGCCCACGATCGGCAGGGCATCCGGCAGGTCAGCGCCAGTGGCGAGATGTTCGACAAAACCGGCCATGACCAGGAATAAAAAGCCCATGCCGGCCATGGTAATAAGATTGGTGAGCGTGGTCCAGAAAATGCCGCGCTTTACGCCGGCGACGCCTTTATCGGATAGGAAATACTTCTTTTGGAATGAGGCGAACATTTAGGCCTCGCCTCCCTTCGTGACGGCGGCATCCGCGGTCGCTGCAGTGATTTTCCAGCTCGCGGCCTGTTCGTATTCGGCCCACATCTTGGCATACAAACCCTCTTGGGACAGCAACTCGGCATGAGTACCCGACTCCTGCACCCTGCCCTGGTTGAGCACCACGATTTGATCTGCGCCCACTACAGTCGAGAGTCGATGAGCAATCATAATGACCGTGCGACCCGCCGCCAGCTTGCTAAAGGCGCGCTGGATGAGCGCCTCGTTCTCGGGGTCGGCAAACGCCGTGGCCTCATCGAGCACCACGATAGGCGCGTCTTTAAGGATCGCGCGGGCGAGCGCCACGCGCTGGACCTCGCCGCCCGAAAGATATGCTCCGCCGGCACCGAGCATGGTATTGATGCCCTGCGGGAGCTTGGCCACAATGTCGTCGCACTGAGCTGCGGAGAGGGCCGCACGCACTTCGTCGTCAGTGGCCGTAGGCTTGGAGGCGCGCACATTATCGGCAAGTGTTTGCCGGAACAGCTGGTTAGTCTGGAACACGAAAGCGACCTGGTCCATAAGCTCGTGCGGATCCATATCGCAAACGTCCACACCGCCTACAAGCACTCGGCCCGAAGAGACATCCCAAAAACGAGGAATCAGGCTTGCGCAGGTTGACTTGCCGCCGCCCGAAGGACCCACTAGGGCGAGGGTGCTACCAGCGGGAACACTGAAACTTACATGGCTAACGGCAGGTGCTTCGGCACCCTCGTACGTAAAGCTTACGTCCTCAAATCGCACTTCGCCGCCGGCAGGGTGCTTGAGTTGGGCGGGCACGGAGAGCTGCTTGGAATCCATGATACTTCGAATACGAGCCAGCGAATCGGCACTCATCTGAGAGGCCTCGCCCACAAACATGAGCTTGGTCAGGGCCGTCGGTACCACGGCCGAAAATATCGCGTAAAACGTGAAGTTGGCCATAAAATGTGCGAAGTCCGTCTCGCCCGGCGCCAACAGCAACGCCACGGGCAACAGGAATGCCACAAGACCATTGAGCGCGGTAAGGTTGAGTACCTGCGGACCTCGGCAGAACGTGCCCGCATAGTTTTGTGCCATGTCGGCGTATTCGGCGATCGCATCGTGGAAAGCCTTAAAGGAGTAGACCGTCTGCTGAAACACCTTGACCACGGGAATACCGCGTACGTATTCGGTGCCGGTCTTGTTCATCTTGACCAGCGCTCCCATGTAGGCCTTCATGAACTCGGCGCCTTTGCCGCTCATCATGGTGGCCATGGCGCCAAACGAAATGGCCACCGAGATGAGGCATGCCGCGCCCAAGCGCCAATCGAGGGCGAAAAGCAATACGAGCAGGCCCACGACCATGGCGGCGGCGCCTGCGATATCGGGCAGCATGTGTGCGAGCAAAGTCTCGGTGGAGGCGGCACATCCGTCTACAACACGACGCAGCTCACCGGTGGCGTGCGTGTCAAAGTAGCCAAGCGGCAGCTTAAGCAGGTGCTCGCTCGTAGTCTTGCGGATATTGGACGCACAGCGAAACGCGGACAGATGCGTGCACATGAGCCCCACGAAATAAGCTACGATGCTTGCCAGGGCAAAACCCACGGCCCACCAGCCATACATCGCGATGTCGCAGGCTTCGCTCCAGTTAGGCGCCACGGCGATCAGATCGCGCGCGACAAGCCAAATGCACACGTACGGGCCAAAGCTCAGCAGCTGCGAGAGCGCCGAGAGCGCCATGCCCAAATACGTTAGGAATTTGCGGTCACCGGCATACGCGAGCAACTCGCCGATGCCTCCACCTTCCCTTTTTGATCCCTTTGCCATGAGATTCCTTTCTAACGGCTTGAGAGTTAACCGTTCTCAACTTATCATTGATATGTTAGCCAAGGCACACAATCGAGCCAGGCGTGGACGTTTTCGCAAAGGAAGGGGACGCTTTTGAAAATGCATCGGGCTGCGACCGACATAACTGAGCTCTACGCACCACAGTTTGAGCAGTTTGGCCTGGAGCTTTCCGGCAAGGGCGCTGTCTTTACCGGCGAGGTGGCAAACGATCGGGCGCACGGACGCGCATGGATCATGCCTCTCTCCCCTGCCTGCATTGTCATGGAGCATTTCATCACCCCGACGCACGATATGTACCTGGCCGAATACACACCCGAGCCGTACGCCTGCGTGAGCGAAGTCAGCGCGCCCACACTTACATGCATGCCCGAGACTGGCATAACGCCCGCGAACCTCAAACCATCGCATGGACCGTGGCCAAACAATGCCGTTTGCAGCTTTATCCAAGATAGCTGTGGCGAGGAATTAAGCCCGCTGTTTGCGGGGGAACTTTATCACTCGCGCTCGGTGCTCTTTTTGCCTGGATATTTTGACGAACTGGAGCACCGCTATCCCACCGAGTTCGCGGGAATCTTTGAGGCGTTTGCCGAGCCATGGCACGAGGAAGCGACGTCTGCCATCTATCACACGCTGCGCCGGATTAACGAGGACCGTGCCCAAACCGTAGGCGGACACGTCTATATGCAGGGCATCGTGGAGACCATGGTCGCGGAGCTCGCCTGTTCGCGCGCGGCCCACAAGCAGGCGCGGCAGGCGGCAGACACACGCGTCAGCATAACCATGGCCGAAGAAGCAACGGCAATGATTGAGCGCACGCTCGACAAAGGCAGACATGTGGGTATCAACGAGGTGGCCGAGAGGCTCTACACAAGCCGCTCCAAACTATGCGCCACCTTTAAGGCCCAAACCGGCGAGTCCCTGGGCGCCTACATTCGCAGACGCCGTATGGAGCGAGCGCAGGACCTTTTGGCAGATAGCGCGCTCACGATAGCGCAGGTGGCAGAGCGTCTAGGCTACCCTCAGCAGGCCGCCTTCGCCCAAGCCTTCAAGCAATACACCGGCATGACACCCACGGCTTGGCGAAGCAAGCATCGCTAAGGCCCAAGCTCCCTGGCCGTAACGGAGCGATTAATTAGCCGCCGCCCGTCAGCTCACCCGGGATCTAAACGTCAAGATGCGCACAATCAAGCGCCTTTTTGATAAGAGGGACAGATCGATCAGCCAAATACAACGGAATGTTGAGCACCCCGTCGTCGAGCTTTAGGTTCTTAAGTGAGTAGCGGACCCTCAATGGAGTCGTCTCCGCATGCTTGTCGGCATAGTACTTAAGGCTCTTGGAATGAACGACCTCTCCCGATTTGACCTCGACGGGAACGATTTCGTTTCCGACCTGAATCAAAAAATCGACTTCGTGCTTCGGCTTCTCGTTTGTCCAATAACGCGGAGCAGCATCTAACTGTGAAAGTAATGCCTGAAGCACATAGTTCTCGGCGAACGAACCTTTGAACTCCGAAAATAGCGCATCCGAGATGGCAAAAGCGGACGCATCCAGCCTTGCCATGCGGCGCAGCAAGCCGACATCAAGACAGTAGACTTTAAATGCCTTGAGGTCATCGTACGCAGAGAGCGGCACACCACCGGCAGCATTAAGGCGAACCGCCGTGATGAGCCCAGCATCGGCAAGCCATTCCAGAGCATCCTCGTATTCTCGAGCACGAGCCCCCTCGCGCACCGCACCCCAAACGAACTTTTTGTTCTCGCGCGCCAACTGAGCTGGAATCGAGTTCCATATTTGCGAAAGCTTGGCGAACTGCGCACGGCCACCATGCTTGGCAAAATCGCGCTCGTAGGAATCCAAGAGATCAGACAACACCTTATCGACCTGAACGATATCGCCCGTCTCCACCCACCGGCCAAGAGCCTCTGGCATGCCGCCGCATGCAAAATAACGACGAAGATGCTCGACGAGACGGACATGGAAGAAATCGGGCACTGTCTCGATCTGATCCAGGCCGCCAAGGTATTCGTCGTAGTTTGCAGCGCCCTCGGCTTTCAGAAACTCGGAAAAGCTCATGGGGCGCATCTCCATGAACTCGACCTTTCCCACCGGAAAAGCGCTGGTCTCACGGGACAAGCGAACGCCCAACAAAGACCCTGCGCATGCGACGTGATACTCGGGGGCCTCGTCACAGAAGTATTTAAGGGCGCCGACTGCAGAAGGACAATCCTGGATCTCATCAATAATAAGCAGCGTTTCGCCGGGCTCGATAGGCTGTCCAAGTGCCAGGGAAAGATTTGAGATGATCCGTCGAGGATCGCGCGTACCTTCGAAAAACTGAGCGTACTCGCTCTGTACCCCAGGTGACGGCTCCTCGAGCGTCAGATACACAAAATTGCGGTACGAGGTTCGACCGAACTCCTTAAGCGCCCACGTCTTTCCAACCTGGCGCGCCCCCTTAAGGATAAGCGGCTTACGATATTCTGACGCTTTCCAAGCGTTAAGCTTGGCAATGATATCTCGCTGCATGGCCGAACCTCCCGCAAAGAATCTTCCGTAAACGTGATATTTCCCACATTTTACCCTAGGTAAAACGTGACATTTATCACATTTACGGAAGTTTTAAGCTCATTTCGCCACACTTTCATCACATTCAAAAGGCGGAGGCGCATTTTGCGCCTCCGTCACCATCTTTCCTATCAGCCCGCCTGACCCGAACGGCCGAGTCGTCACGGAACCGAGGGGGCGGGCGCAGGGCCTTGCCTCTCAATGAGTTCCGCACGAACAGGAGGCGCCAGTGGCGCCTCCGTCGTGAGTCAGGACTGTCCGAAATTGAGAGGCAAGGCCCTGCGCCCGGCCCCTCGGTTCCCGCTTACGAGAGCGACGTTCTCAGCAACTCGTTGAAGAGCTTCGGGTTGCCCTTGCCGCGGCTCGCCTTCATGCACTGGCCCACCAAAAAGCCGATGACCTTCTGGTTGCCGTCACGATACTGCTGCGCCTGCTCGGCACAGTTTGCCAGCACCTCGTCCACAATCGGCTGCAGCGCACCGGCATCGCTCACCTGACGCATACCACGCTCGTCGACGATCTTGTTGGGGTCGTCGCCGGTCTGGGCCATGGCCTCAAAGACCTCGTGCGCCTGGTTGGAGCTGATAGCATCGGTCGCCAGCAGCTTAGCCAGCGCCGCAACCTGAGCCGGCGCGATACCGGACTCGGTCAGCGACACGCCCGCGCCCTTAAGATAGGCGATCATCTCGTTCACCAGCAAGTTTGCAACCGTCTGGGCCTCCTTGCCAGCCATACCGGCAGCGGCGGCCTCAAAAAACTCGGCAAACTCGGGGTCGCCGGCAATCTGCTCGGCGTCGGCCGCCTTAATGCCAAAGTCGGCCTCAAAACGGACGCGCTTGGCATCGGGCAGCTCGGGGATCTCGCCACGGCAGCGGTCGATGAACTCGTCGTCCAGATCGAACGGCGCCAGATCGGGGTCGGGGAACAGACGATAGTCGTCTGCCGTTTCCTTCACACGCATGACCACGGTGCGCTTGCGACTGGGCTCCCAGTGGCGGGTCTCCTGATAGATGATGCCGCCCTCCTCGAGCACCTCGGCCTGGCGGCAGATCTCGTAGGCAAGGCCATCGTGCAGGCTCTTAAACGAGTTGAGGTTCTTGAGCTCGGTCTTGGTGCCCAGCTTGGTCTCGCCGCGGCGGCGCAGCGACACGTTGCCGTCGCAGCGCATGGAGCCCTTCTCCATGGAGCAGTCCGAAATGCCCAGCGTCACAAAGATGCGACGGAGCTTTTCCATAAACAGGCGAGCCTCCTCGGGCGTGCGCAAGTCGGGCTCAGTCACGAGCTCAATCAAAGGCGTGCCGCAGCGGTTGTAGTCGACGAGCGACTCAGCCGCGGCGGTAATGCGGCCCTCGGCGCCGCCCACATGGACCATCTTGGCGGCGTCCTCCTCCATGTGAATGCGCAGGATGCGGATGGGCACCGTGTAGGAACCGTCCTCGCGACGCTCAGGCATCTGCAAGTTGGACGCATCGTAGCTGGCCAGGTGGCCGGCGCGCTGGTTGCCCTCGCGCATGGTCGACGTCATGGACGTGGACAGGCCCTCGGCGTTGGCCGAGGCGCTCGCCAGGCTCTGGGCCTCGGCCTCGCCAAATGCGCAGTCGGGGCGCTCGGCAGCACCGCGACCGGTCACGTCCAGGTCCAGGTGACCGTACATGGCAAAGGCGACCGGACCCTGCGTGGTCTGGAAGTTCTTGGCCATGTCGGGATAAAAGTAGTGCTTGCGGTAGAACATCGAGTGGCGCTGGATCTCGCAGCTGGTGGCGAGACCGGCCTTGACGATGCTCTCGATGGCGCGCTTGTTGGGCACCGGCAGGGCGCCGGGCAGGCCCAGACACACCGGGCACACGTTGGCGTTGGGCTCGTCATCGTGGCTGAGCTTGCAGTTGCAGAACATCTTGGTATCGAGTGCGGTGAGCTCGGTGTGGATCTCCAGGCCGATCACGGCCTCCCAATCCTGCAGGACCTCGGAAAGCTCCTTCATTACAGCTCGCCTCCCTTCCCGGCAAAATCGGGCGCGACGGAAAGCGCGGGCGCACCCGTGGCGGCATCGGCAAAGCCGCGCTCCAGGGCGCGGGCAAACGTGAGCAGCTGACGGTCCTTAAAGGCCGGACCAACCAGCTGGGCAGAAACGGGCAGCTGAGTATCCTCGCCCAGGCCCAGCGGCACTGAGATGCCACCGTTGCCGCAAATGTTGAGCGAGATGGTGTACAGGTCGGAGAGGTACATCTGCGTGGGGTCGCTGATCTCGCCAAACTTAAAGGCCGTGCGCGGCGAGGCGGGCATGAGGATGGTGTCCACCTTGGCATACGCGGCGTCGTAGTCCTGCGTGATGAGCGTGCGGGCCTTTTGCGCAGCGTAGTAGTACTTGTCGTACACGCCCGAGCTCAGCAGGTAGGCGCCGAGCATCTGACGGCGCTTGGCCTCGGCACCAAAGCCGTGGGCACGCGAAAGCGAGCTCTGGTCGGACAAGTTGGCGCAGCCCTCCTCCTGATAGCCGTAGCGAATGCCGTCGAAACGTGCCAGGTTGGAGAACGCCTCGGCCGGGCCGATGACGTAGTAAGCGGCGATGGCGGCGTCCAGGTGCGGCAGGTCGACCTCGACCAGCTCGGCGCCCTGGTTCTGCAGCTCCTGGGCGGCGCGCTGAACAGCGGCCTTGACCTCGGGCGTCAGGCCCTCGGCCTCCATAAACGCGGGGATGATGCCCACGCGCTTGCCCTCGATGCTGTCGTTGAGGTGCTCGGTAAAGTCGACGGCGCAATCCTGGCTGGTGCAGTCGTACGGATCGTGGCCCGCACCGGTAAGCGCGTTCATGGCCAGCGCGACATCCTCGACCGTGCGGCCAAAGGGGCCCACCTGGTCGAGCGACGAGCCAAAGGCAACCACGCCGTAACGGCTCACGGCGCCATACGTGGGCTTAAAGCCCACCACGCCGCACAGCGACGCCGGCTGGCGGATGGAGCCGCCGGTGTCCGAGCCCAGCGAGAGCGCGACCTCGCCCGCGGCGACGGCGGCAGCGGAGCCGCCCGAGGAGCCGCCGGGCACGCGCTCGGTATCCCAGGGGTTGTTGGTGCGATGGAACGCCGAGCTCTCGGTAGAGCTGCCAAAGGCGAACTCGTCCATGTTGGCCTTGCCCATGGGCAGGCAGCCGGCATCGAGCATGCGCTGGACGCAGGTGGCGGTGTAGACGCTCTGGTAGTTCTCGAGCATGCGGGAAGCGCAGGTGGTGCGCGTGCCCACGAGGTTCATGTTGTCCTTAATGGCCAGCGGCACGCCCGCGAGCGGGGGCAGCGGCTTGCCTGCGGCACGGTCGGCATCCACGCGCGCGGCGGCCTCGAGCGCGAGCTCGGGCGATACCTGCAGGAATGCCTGGACCCCGCCCTCGCGCGCCTCGATGGCGGCAAGGGAGGCCTGGGCCACCTCGGTAGCGGTAAAGTCGCCGGCGGCAACGCCCGCGGCGATCTGGGCGGCGGTAAGGGAATCGAAGCTCTGCGCCATTACTCGCTCTCCCCCTCTCCCAAAATGGACGGCACGCGGAAGTAGCGGTCGCGCGCGCTGCCGGCGTTTTCGAGCGCGACGTCGAGCGACAGGTCGCGCTCGGGCTCGCGTAGGTCATCGCCCATCACGTTGGACAGGCTTCCGATGGGATGGAACGTGGGTTCCACGTCGGGCAAGTCATATTGCAAGACGGGCTCGAGCATCTGGACGGCGTCGTTCAGGTAGGACGTCATCTGGGTGAGCTCGTCATCGGTCAGTGCGATCTTTGCGTACTCGGCGATGCCGCGCACGTCTTTCTCGCTGAGTGCCATAGGCGCTCCCTTCCGCATAACAGTTAAACCGCTCTAGTATACAGGGCAACGCCGCTCGGAGCAGGTGCTTTACCTAAATGCAGCGAAAACGTAACGAGGGCGGCGGCTGGCAGGCGGCGGGCTGGCGGTTCTGAAGCGAAAACCGCATCGTCCACAGCGAAGACCGTCTCGCCCACAGCGAAAACCATCACAACATTCGACGCTTTTCGCCAAAAACGCGATTTTCATCGAATGTTGTGATGGTTTGAAAGCCCCGACCACCACAAAGGTGCCTGCCCCCATTGTGGTGGTTCCGAACGATGTCTTATGCCGAGACCTTAGCCTTGCGGCGTTTACGGACCGCATGGATCACGATGTCCAGCAGCAACAGCACAATGGCCACGACCACGATAAGCACGGCGAACTCGCGCTTGCCCCAGTGGCGGCCGGCCAGCGACTTTTGCTTGTCGACGTCCTTCTTGTTGTACTTGGTGCGCACGCAATGCACCAACAGGCGATGGTCGTTCACGCCGTAGGGCGTGCAGGTGACGAGCGTCACCTTGTCGGCACCGGGCTCGATGGTCAGCGACTCCATCTCCTCGGGCAGCACCACCTCGGAGTCCACCATCTTGTAGGCGAGCGTCTTATTCATGGTGTGCAGCAGCACCAGGTCGCCGGGCTCCAGCGAATGGATGTCGTCGAACATACTCAGGTTGCGCATGCCCGAGTGCGCGGTGAGCACGCAATGCGTCGAGGTGCCACCCACCGGCAGGCTCGTGCCCTCCAGGTGGCCGACGCCCGCCATGAGGACTTCTTCGCTCGTGCCGTGGTAGATGGGCATACTCACATCGATGGAGGGGATCTCGACCCAGCTCATCATGGGGTCGCGGTCAAAGATGAGCTGCTGGGCGTAGGGCTCGATCTGGTCGGCGGGAAGCTCGGTGGCCTCGCCCGCCAGCTGCTCGTTATAGGAGCGCGCCTGGAGCAGGATGCGCTCACGCTCCTCTTCAGACAGCGCATCCACGGTGCTGGACACGGTGCTGATCTGGTTGAACACGCCCGAGGCCTCGAGCCGGTCCAAGATCCACGGCCAGGTCATAAGGCCCACGCCAATAAGGATGATGACGATGGTGATGAGCCGGTCGGCCCAGCGCGGCAGCCGCTTGCGGCGGCGCTTGGGTTTGGGCTGAGGGCTTGAGCCGCCGTTGTCCGCGGCGTTATTGCTCTTCATATGTTTGGCGCCCTGCACCATCGCCAGTCACTCCTCTACAACTCAAGTTGTCTAAACAAATAATAGCCGATTAGCGAGCCCCGCGCCGGATAACGCAGCCAGATTGCACCGTCCGGGCCACGTAACCCCACTCAACCAATCAAGCCATATGTTGCTTTCATCGTCTCGAGCAACTGCACCATCGTTGCGCCCGCAACCCCAATCTGTTTCAGATTGACGTCGCCCACCTCGCAATCTTTAACAAACGCAAGCATATCGTCCTTCAGTTCTCCGCGCAGGTCGACGCCTTCCGACTCGCCAAGCAGCTGAGCAAGCCTCAGCGCATCGCGTTTATGCTTTTTTACCTTCCTCGAATCAACGTTCTCCCCCGCTTCCCTTCTAGCTTTTAGGTCGAGATACGCCTTCACTTTGAACGGGACAATGTATTCCGTGCCCAAGACCGAAACGCCGCCTACGGTCCGAATTCCCTGAAGGAACAAGCTGTAGTAAGCATCGTCCAACAAAATTGCCGAAAGACTGCTTATGTTTTCATCAACGTGAATTGGCGCCACATCAATCCCCTCACGACCCTTTAGAAAGTCGGGGCACTTCGCGAAGAGCTCGATCATATGGGGGTAACCCGGCCTCTTTGGCTCTGTAAACCGATAAAAACATGAGCCTTTACCTTCGCCCCAGCCGCAGCGGTAGCCGCCATCACGCACCAAAGTCCATATGGCTTCTGCCGTCTGAGGCAACCGGTCATCGGCGACAATTACCACATCAAAATCGTGAGTCGCCCTGAATGAAAGCCCCGCCTCCGCGAGCAAAATGTCGCATGCCGTGCCGCCGATAAGGGCATACGATCCTGCAGCTTCTTGCATATGCTGCTGAAATTCTTGGAGACCTTCTACAGCGCTTCTCGCCATGGATATTCCTTTCCAAACATGCGATCGACTTCGAGCTGAATTCGCTCATCGTCGATCGCCGCCAAAGATAGCGCAAGCGAAATGTCATCGACGCGGGAGGAGTCGGCAAACACGGGCGCATAGCGCCACACTTGGATCATCGCCGTTTCGTTATCCGACAATTCCCCATCTGCGACTTCAAGGCCACGCAGTTCACGCCATACGCTTCTTAAGACCGCCTTTTGATCCATGCCCGGAGCCGCGAGCATCGAACGCGCAGCGAGCGCTGTCTCCCCAGCGTCAGCGAGACAGTCGATCTGTGGTGCCCTCCTTGCAAAAAAGACCTTCGAGACAGGCGAGAAGAGCTCTGCCATGTGCTCACTGAGCAGAAGATCCACGGCCACGGGAAACACAATGACACGTCGTTCGCGCCGTTCGCGCTTTGCGAGCCCCCTGTCTACAAGCTCGGTTATGGCCTCACTCGCGCGGCTTGCCGAAATCCCAAGCGCACGACAAAGGTCATCGGAATGATATGACTCCTGCCCTGCCCCCCAGATTGCGGCAGCCTGCGCGTTGGGTGACATCTTGGTCGCGCGATTATGAAATCTAGTGCCGCCCCTCTCCGTGCAGGCCGCGCCCATAAATGGAAGAAAGGCCTGTCTACCAGAGCAAACAAAGGGGATTCCTTGTGCGACCAATGCCTTGCGTTGGCGCGCATCGGCATCAGGAAACGAAACGACGACAGGAGCCTCCGCACGCAAGGCTAACTGGCTATAGACTCTCTTAGCCTCGGGAAGTCCTACGCCAGCAGGCAAACTTGCAAGCAAAAAAGAAAAACCATTTGCGTCAACGGCGCGGACCTCAATCGACCGTAGATGCAGTGGCAAG
Source organism: uncultured Collinsella sp. (assembly GCA_958407085.1). Lineage (GTDB taxonomy): Bacteria > Actinomycetota > Coriobacteriia > Coriobacteriales > Coriobacteriaceae > Collinsella. The sequence goes on from CATYHY010000031.1 coordinate 12,368, forward strand.
TGTGCGGATCCAGGCCAAGTTTTAGCCTTGGCGGAGAGGCCTAGTGCTTCTTGTAAGTAGGTAAGCGCTTCGTTCATTTCCATCGTTTTCGTTTGATTCCATTTCATATTGGAATTATACATAATTTTCGGAATTAACGAGATTTCGTTCGTGCGTAGGCCAGCTTTTGAGTTTTCGGTTGATTTCCGATCTCAGCCGAACACATTGAGCGGATAGGCCATTCCCGCAGTTAGCCGAACGCCCCCGCGGCCCCTCCTGGGGTCCGGGGGCGCCGTTTTCCCAGTTGAAGGAACGGTGGAGATGTGTTTCGATGGGTCCGGTGGCCATGCTCCGCCCGCCGCCCGGCACCTCTTCCCAGACTCAGCCGGACGGTCGGTCCGTCTATTCCGTTTTCGCCCTTAGGCTAGGCCAGCGGGGCATCGCCCCTCTCTGCGCGCGCCCTCTCGATGAGGCCCGGCGTCAGGTCGAGCTCGCCGAGCGGCACGTCCTCCACGCCGTAGGCGTCCAGCAGCGCCGCCGCGTCCTCCCCGAGCATCGCCCTGAAGGCGCGCGCGGGCGTCGAGAAGCCGAGCGCGCCGCGGGGCTCGGAGTTCACGTGCGACATGGCCAGCGCCAGGTCGGCCGGGGCGAGCCGGTCGAACCTGAGTCCGGCGCCCTTGGGCAGCAGCTTCCTGATCTCGACGTGGTTGCGCTCGCAGGCGCCCTTCTGGTCGCTGCGGCGCGGGTCGCAGTAGAACAGCCTCGTCTCGCCCGGCCCCTCGCCGAGCAGCGCCGCGATCGCCCGCTCGTCGGAGAACTCCGTGCCGTTGTCGGTGAGCACGGCGCGGAACACGCGGCGCGTCCCGTCGGCGCCGAGGACCGCCCGGACGCCCTCAAGGGCGTCCGCGACGCGCCCGGCGGTCTTCTCCGCCAGCGGCAGCGCGAGCTGGAGCCTGCTGGGGCGGTGCAGCAGCGTGAGCAGGCAGGCGGAGTCCTCCCGGGCCCCCTCGACGGTGTCCATCTCCCAGGCCGCGGCGCACGCGTCCTCCCCGAGGGCGAGGAACGCGGCATGCGGCCACTGTTAGCGCTACTGTAAAAACAACCAATTTCGCCATCGCACTTTAGC
>CATYHY010000032.1 GCA_958407085.1 uncultured Collinsella sp.
CTATATCTTGCTATACTTTGCTATATCTTGCTATACTTTGCTATATCTTGCTATACTTTGCTATATCTTGCTATATCTTGAGCAAAGGTGGCTCACATGCAAACAAACCCTTTTAAGCCCACAGCAGGTAAAACACCTCCCACGATTATCGGCCGCGAAGATGTGCTCGAAGAATTCAATGAGGGCCTCGTCAACGGGCCTGGTGCCCCGGGGCGCCTAATGCGCATAGCCGGCGTCCGTGGAACGGGCAAGACGGTCCTCCTTGACGAGTGCTCACGTTTGGCGCAAAGCCGTGGCTGGACGGTCATAAAAGAGGTCGCAACCGAGGGACTTTGCCAACGCATTCTCGAACAGCTGCAGCCCAAATTCCAGGCCAAACACGCCAGATTTGAGCCCACCGTAGCTGGCATATCCATCGGCAGCATAGACATTGAGCGAATCGGTCCATCGCTACGCGACGCCATGAGACAGACAATATCCAAGAATGAAAATGGCCTGCTCATCACTCTCGACGAGGTTCAAGACGCAGAGCTCGATGAGGTCCGAACGCTCTCCATTGCGATTCAGCAGGTTATCGGCGAAGACCTTGATATAGCCTTTGTTTTTGCGGGGCTGCCTTCGATGATTGAAAGCATCATCAACGGAAAGACACTTACGTTTTTGCGCCGTGCCCTCCCCTTTGACCTGAAGGCTGTGGCAGTAACCGAAGTGTCGTACTCCCTCGAGGAAACCATTGAAGCGTCTGGCATGGAGTTGCAGCCAGGTATTGCCGGCCAACTTGCCGAGGCAACGCAAGGTTATCCTTTCATGATCCAACTCGTTGGATACTACGCATGGCAGTTGGCAAGACGCGCACATACACCGATTATTGGAGAAGAAGAAGCCGAGCGCGGCATTGCAACGGCACGCGAACGCTTCTGTGCCATGGTGATTGAGCCCGCGCTACAGCGCATTCCGCCCACGTGCATCGCTTATCTGCTGAGCATGGCATCTTTGGGGCAGACGAGCTCGACCAGCATGGTTGCCGATGCCCTAAACAAAACGCCTCAACAGGTGAGTTCCGTCCGCAGCCGCCTGTTAAGAGAATCGATTATCGAGGCTCCCTCGTACGGCAAGGTCTCATTTGCCATCCCCTACATGCGCGACTACCTCTACGAGCACAAAGCCAAACTGGAAGTTGAACTGTAGAAACGGCAACTGCCCTGCAAGACGAAAACCGTTTTCGTACGGATTAAAGCAGACGTAAACGATTTTCGTCTTGATTTGCGTACGGAATTAAGACGTAAATTGCGCTTTCGTACGCTTATTACCAGACGCAAATTGTTTTCGTCCGGCCATGCGTCCCCAATCTAGACGAAAAGAGCCCCGAGCTCGTATTGAACTGCATCCCAATTCTTGGACGGGCTAATTAGCGGCCTACTGGAGTGGGTATGATGAATTGGACACCTAGTTAAGAGCGAAAGGTGTTCAAGATGACCCAAAGAAGAAAGCGATACGACAGGCAGTTCAAGGTCTCGGCGGCAAAGGTGGTCCTGTCCGGGGAAATGACGGTCAAAGGCCTATCGGAGGAACTCGGCATAAAGGATTCGACGCTGAGAAGATGGGCCCGCGAATACGAGGAGATGGGAGACGGCGCGTTCCCCGGAAACGGCTCCCCGAAGATCAACAAGGACTACGAGATCGTGAAGCTCAAGAAGAAGGTCGAGGAGCTCGAGCGCGAGAACGAGATACTAAAAAATTTCCGGGCCTTCTTGAGTCAAGACCATGCGTGAGGTTCGAGTTCCTCAGTTACCGAAGCATCGAGGGAAAGCGCGTGCGTGTCAAGGTTGTCTGGTCCAGTTGCTGGCTCGATGCCTCGAGATGTTCGCCTCAAGTGCGACCTGCCCCTATTGGAAAAGGATGCCGAAGATGTATTTGGTGATGGCGGAGCGGCGGATGACCCCCACGAGTTTGCCCTCGTCATCAACCACAGGAAGCTTCTTGAACTTCTTCTTCGCCAGCAGCGCGGCGACGCGGGCGATGCTCTGCTCGGGACGGGCACACACTACCTGGCGCGTCGCGAAATCCATGACGCAGCGATCCTTCAGGTCTTCGATGCGCTGCTCAAGGCTCTGATCGTCGAAGTACAGCATGGACGCGTCGCCGCCCGTGAAGATGGTGTGAGCGCGATGCTGCGCGATGGCTCCCATGACATCGCCGTCGGAGATGAACCCGACCACCTGGTTGCGCTCATCGATTACGGGCATGCTGCTCACCTCGTTTTCGGCGAGCATGCGCACCACGTCGGAAATCGTGCAATCCTGCGTGCAGGTGAACGGCTCTTCAATCATGATGCTCGAAACGGGCGTCCCCTCGAGCTCGAGCGGGATGCGCTCGGACAGAATCTCGGACATCGCTTATGCCTCCTTCGTTTTCGGTGCGGTTTTCTTGGTGCGCACGCTGAATATGGCGCAGATAAGGGAAACGAGGCCGATTGCCGCGCACACCTTGTAAGCGACGCCCGCGCCCACGGCGGTGGCTACTTGGATGCTCGCATCGACGCCGGCCGACGCGGTGACGCTTGTCATGACCGTGATGATGAGCGCCGTGCACAAACCGCCGGCGACCTGGCGGCCGGTGTTCGCGATGGCGTTGCCGTGGGCGATCATGTCATTTTTCAAGGCATTGACACCCCATGTGTTCACCGGCATGTTCGCGAGCGACTGGCCGGCGGACTGCAGCATGCAGAACAGCGCAACCACCAAGATGGGCGTGTTTACCGTCGAAAGCGAGAGCAGGAACAGGGCGCCGGTCATGAGGGCCAGGCCGACGATCGAGATGGCACGCGGACCGAACTTGTCGAACACCACGCCGGAGATAGGGCTGATGATGATGCCCACCGCCGCGGCGGGAAGCATGGCCATGCCGGTTTCGAAGGCCGAAGCGCCAAGCGAGGTTTGCAGCAGCAACGGCAACAGCGTGTTGGTGACCAGGCATGCGGCGTTGATGAGCGTGACGATGATGGCGGCCACGCGGAACTCGCGCGTCTTGAGCGTGCCCAGTTGAAGCAGCGGGTCCTCGATTTTGCCCTGGCGTACGACGAACAGCACCAAGCACACGACACCCGCGACGATCGAGCCGAGCACCACGGGGTTGCCCCAACCCATCGACGAGGCGCTCGAGAACCCGTAGAGAAGTCCGCCGAAGGCGATGGTGGAGAGGACGACCGAGGGCAGGTCGAGCTTGGGGTTCTTCAGCTCGCCCACGTTTTTCAGCATGAACACGCCCAGCACCAGCACGAGAATTGCGAGGGGGACGATGGCGCCGATCATGGTGCGCCAGCCGTACGTGTCGATCACCGCGCCGCCTACGACGGGGCCGACCGCGGGACCCGCCGACATGACGATGCCCGCCATGCCCATAGCCGTTCCTCGTTTCTCGACGGGGAACACCAGCATGGGAACCACCGAGACAAGCGGCATGAGCACGCCTGAGCCCGCCGCTTGCAACACGCGACCGATGATGAGGAACAGGAAATCAGGGGCTGCGGCGCACAGCAGCGTGCCCAGCGCGAACACCAGCGTCGCCCCGAAGAATAGCGCGCGGGTGCTGAACTTGTCGATAAGGAACGCCGAAACGGGGACCATGATGCCGCTCACCAGCGGGTATATGGACATGATCCACTGGGCAGTCGAGGCATCGATGGCGAAATCGGACATGATGACCGGCAGCGCAGGCGACATCACCGTTTGGTTCAGTAGCGCCAAGAAGGCACCCAGGACGACGACCGCGACGATGCGGATCTGGGTACCGGTAATGCGCCCATTGGCGGGCGCGACCGTACAATTATCAGACATAAGCTTCCTTCGTATCTATTCGATTCTTCGCCGAAGGCGCGCCGGCCCACGGGCGAAATAACATGCACGTGCTATGCGTGCATCAGATACGACAGGAAGAAAGCGGCTGCTCAGAGCGCGCTTGGGGAACAACAGGAGAGGCCCCGTATACCAGGGGCCGCCGAATTGCGATGTATGCTTTGGTCAAATCCTTCATAGCGGGGAGGTATTCTAGCAGCCGTCTTCGCCCCTTTCAAGGGATGTAACCCAGACGTTGATTTTCTTCACCGAGGCGCCATCGTTGACGGGTGGCGTGCTTCTCTATCGCCACACCGCGGGGCGAGGGAACGCCGCGGCGAGCTTGTACATCGGCTATGTGTGCAGCTGCGAGCGTGTCGCCGGCGCGCGCTGGGCGCCAGTCCGATCCGGCCGACTCTTGCCGACGGTCGGTCGCCGTCCTCCTCCATCTCCGCCTGCTCTGTTTTTGCTCGGCTCCCTTGTCGTATCATGGACGGACGAGAATTGAGCGAAGGCGAGCTCGAAAGCGTGGCGCGCGCCGTCGGCGGGATCGACGCTGTGATCGATCCAAAGGCGAAAGATGCCGACACGGTTGCGCTCGTACAGTATCTTGCTGCCCACCAGAAGTTCGAAAAGGTGCTCGATAACCAGCAGATTCTTCGTGAGCCCATCGTTCGCAACGGCCGCCAGGCAACCGTTGGCTACGAGCCTGACGTGTGGAAGGGCTGGGAATAAAGCGGCTGGGAATAAAGTGAAGCGCCCACGCCCGTGGTTTTATCCACGGACGCGGGCGCTTGCGTAAGACGTCTCTTGTCGTTTGAGTGGAGCGCCCCGGCGGCGCTGAACAACGCGCCCCGGTGACGTGGCTCGGGGCTCTTTGTGCCGCACATCTATGAGAGGAGATATTTGATGCGCATGGGCGCTACTCCATGTAGCCACCCTGAATGGCGGAAACTGCATGCTCGGTAAAGAACTTGAGCGTGCCGGAGGTATAGCGATTAGCCTTGGGCTTCCAAGCGGCTCGGCGCTCGACCAGGACGGCATCGATCTCGGCCGGCTCCATCTCCTTGCCGGCGATGCCCACAATAGACAGCGAGCGCTCGGGGATGTTGATCTGGATAAGGTCGCCCTCCTCGATCAGGGCAATCGGGCCGCCCACGGCAGCCTCGGGCGAAACGTGACCGATAGCCGGGCCCTTGGAGGCGCCGGAGAAGCGGCCATCGGTGATAAGGGCAATGCTCGCACCCAGCTCGGGATCGCTGGCGATAGCCTCGGTGGTGTAGAACATCTCGGGCATACCGGAACCCTTGGGGCCCTCATAGCGAATGATAACGGCATCGCCGGGCTTGACCTCGTGCGTCAGGACGGCGTGGATGGCGTCCTCCTCGCAATCGAACGGACGGGCCTTAAGCGTGGCCTGGAACATCTCGCGCGGAACAACCGTGTGCTTGACGACGGCGCCCTCGGGGGCAAGGTTGCCGTGGAGGATGGCGATGGAGCCGTCGGTACCAAAAGCCTGGTCAAACGGGCGAATGATGTCCTCGCGCTTGAGGTTCCACTTCTCAAGGTAACGACCGCACTTCTCGTAGTAACCGTTGTTCTTAAGGTCCTCGAGGTTTTCGCCGAGGGTCTTGCCGGTGACGGTCATGACATCGAGGTGGAGCATCGACTTGATCTCCTCCATGATGCGCGGCACGCCGCCCGCATAGTAGAAGAACTGCGCCGGCCACTCACCTGCGGGGCGAACGTTGAGCAGGTAGTGGGCGCCACGGTGCAGGCGATCGAAGTCGTCGGCGGACATCTCGATGCCAAACTCGCGGGCAATCGCGGGGATATGCAGCAGCGAGTTGGTGGAGCCCGAAATGGCACCGTGGACCATAATGAGGTTCTCGAAGGACCCCTTGGTCACGATATCACGCGGACACAGGTTGTGCTCGGAGAGCCACACGGACTGACGGCCAGCCTCGCGCGCAAACTCACGCAGATCGGAGCTGGTTGCGGGCAGCAGAGCCGTGCCGGGGAGCATAAGGCCCAGGGCCTCGGCGGTAACCTGCATGGTCGAGGCGGTACCCATAAAGGAGCAGGCGCCGCAGCTGGGGCATGCGTTGTGCTTGGCAAACTCGAGCTCCTCGCGGGAAATCTCGCCGCGCTCATAGCGGGCCGAGATGGCGCCGAGCTGCTCCAGGGTCAGCAGGTCGGGACCGGCATCCATGACACCGCCGGTAACGACGATGGAGGGGATGTTGATGCGGCCCATGGCCATGAGGTTCGCAGGCAGACCCTTATCGCAGCTGGCGACAAAGACGCCGGCGTCGAATGGAGTGGCCTTGGCATGAATCTCGATCATGTTGGCGATCATGTCGCGGCTGGGCAGCGAGTAGTTGATGCCGTCGTGGCCCTGGGCCTCACCGTCGCAAATGTCGGTGCAGAAGTAACGAGCACCGTGACCGCCAGCCTCGGCAACGCCAGCACGGACCTCCTCGACCAGATCAAACAGGCCGGCAGAACCCGGGTGCGAGTCGCCGAACGTCGACTCGATAATGACCTGCGGCTTGTCCAGATCCTCGATGGACCAGCCAGAGCCCAGGCGCAGCGGGTCCATCTCGGGGCTGATGGTGCGGAACTTGCCAGAACGCGGCTGCAGCTTGGCAACCAGGTCGGCGGCCTCCTGCTGAATCTGTGCTTTGGTTTTCTCGTCCATGATGTTCTCCTCTTTTGGTTTGAACGGTTGTACCAATCGTTGGTTAATGAATCAGGTGAAAATGGGTACCGAGCGATGCACTCGGCGAAAGATGCTTAGCTACGCGAACTAGGCGAAGAACGAAATCACCAGGGCGCAGGCAAGACCCGAAAGGCCGATGAGCGTCTCCATAACGGTCCAGGACTTGAGGGTGGTCTTCTCGTCAATCTCCAGGAACGAGGAGCACATCCAAAAACCGGCATCGTTGACGTGCGAGAGGGCCGTGGCACCGCCGCAGATTGCACGCATGGCAGCCGAGCACGCAACCAACGACCAGGTCGCCTGTATCAAAGAGCTCTGCGACGAATCCGAGCGCCTGGCCGAGGCCGGTGAGGATTACTCCGCCGCCGACACCGCGTTCCACAATGCCATTGCCGAGAGCTCCGGAAACCTCGTCGTTCCCCGCCTGATGGGCGTGCTCAAGGCATCCGTCCCCCTCTTTATCGACGTGACCGGCAAAAAGCTCGTCGAGGAAACTATCCGCACGCACCGCGATGTGGCCGACGCCATCGCCTCGCGCAATCCCACCGCCGCGCACGACGCGATGTATCTGCACCTGGTGTATAACCGCAACATGATTGCGGAGGGCGCGCAGGAACAGAGCGAATAAACGTCCGCGCGGCAAGGGCGAGATCACCGTTTACCTTTTAAAAGTGAACGTTCACCTGATTTTAGGAGAATCTGACTTTTAATTCCCCCTCTTCTCCTATACTGACCTTGTATGAAAAGCAAGACTTATATAGATGAACGTTTCTTTTGAAAGGATCGCTATGTCTGATCTTATGGACAGCTTCCGCCTGGATGGCAAGGTCGCGCTCGTAACCGGCGCCACCTATGGCATCGGTATGGCCATTGCCGAGGCGCTCGGAGAGGCCGGCGCCAAGATCGCCTTTAACGCACGTCACGCCGACAAGGTCGCCGAGGCCGAGAAGCACTACCGCGAGCTGGGCTTTGAGGCCCATGGTTACGTGGCAGACGTCACCGACGAGGCCGTCGTCGCCGAGCTCATCGCCAAGATCGAGGCCGACTTTGGTACCACGCCCGATATCCTGGTCAACAACGCCGGCGTCATTCAGCGCACCCCGATGCTCGACATGAGCGCCGAGGACTTCCGTCGTGTCGTCGATATTGACCTCAACGCACCGTTTATCGTGTCCAAGGCCTGTCTGCCCGGCATGATCGCCAAGGGCCACGGCAAGATCATCAACATCTGCTCGATGATGAGTGAGCTGGGCCGCGAGACCATCGCCGGCTATGCCGCGGCCAAGGGCGGCCTGAAGATGCTCACCAAGAACATCTGCTCCGAGTTTGGCGAGGCCAACATCCAGTGCAACGGCATTGGGCCCGGCTACATCGCCACGCCGCAGACCGCGCCGCTGCGCGAGACGCAGCCTGACGGAAGCCGCCATCCGTTTGACCAGTTCATCATTGCCAAGACGCCGGCCGCCCGTTGGGGCACGCCCGAGGACCTGAAGGGCCCCGCCGTGTTCCTGGCTTCCGACGCGTCGAACTTCGTCAACGGCCACATCCTCTACGTCGACGGCGGCATCCTCGCATACATTGGAAAGCAGCCTCAATAAGCGTCACCGCAACTGCCCACATCAGGTTTCATCCACTCGTTTTTCATTTGAGTTGCGGTGAGATAAGGATTGGTTTTGGCTTCTATCAGGCAAAACAGTCCGTATTTCACCGCAAGTTAGAAATAGAAAGGTAATTCGCAATGAAGATCGCTCTGATCAACGAAAACTCTCAGAACTCCAAGAACCCTATGATCGAGGCTGCCCTTAAGAAGGTTGTCGAGCCCATGGGCCACACCGTCTTTAACTATGGCATGTATGCCGACGCCGACTCCAAGCCCCTCACCTATGTGCAGAACGGCATCCTGGCCGCCGTGCTGCTCAACTCCGGCGCTGCCGACTACGTCGTGACCGGCTGTGGCACCGGCGAGGGCGCCATGCTCGCCTGCAACTCCTTCCCCGGCGTGCTGTGCGGCCATGTTGCCGACCCGCTCGATGCCTACACCTTTGCCCAGGTCAACGACGGTAACGCTGTCGCCATGCCCTTCGCCCTCAAGAACGGCTGGGGCCAGGAGCTCAACCTCGAGTACACCTTTGAGAAGCTCTTTGGCTTTGGTTCGGGCAACGGCTATCCTGCCGAGCGTGTTGAGCCCGAGCAGCGCAACAAGAAAATCCTCGACGGCGTCCGCGCTGTGACTATGCGTCCGCTCGTCGACGTTCTGGGCGAGATCGATCAGGACCTGGTGAAGGGCGCACTTGCCGGCGAACACTTCCAGGAGTACTTCTTTGCCAACGCCACCGACGAGGCCATCATCGCCAAGGTCAAGGAGATCCTGGGCCTCTAATCGCACGACTCATTGCAGCTAACGCAAGCGGCGGTCGTCCCACGTACGGGACGACCGCCGCTTTTTGCTATCTACCGACTGACGCCGCGGGGACAGGCCCCATGCGCCAAGGGATTAACTAGAGCTCGCAGGCAATCTTGTAGCCGTCGCCGATGGCGTCGCGGATGTTGCCGCACTTGTTGGCATCGCCCAACACGTGGGTGGTAACGCCGGCTGCAGCAAGGTCGTCGGCCAACTTGGTATTGGGACGATAGCCCATGGCAAGTACCAGCGTATCGGCATCGGCGATGGTGTGGATCTCGCCGTCCTTTTCGTAGCTGATGGCATCCTCGGTAATCTCGGTCACCTTGGCCTCGGTCAGCACGTGAACGCCCTTGGAGAGCATGCGCGTGATGAGCACCGCGCGACCGGCGCCGCCCTCGTTGGCGGCGAGCGTCTTGGTCATCTCGATGACGGTGACATCGCGATTGGCCGGCGACAGATCGTTGACCAACGGGGCCAGGTAGTCGGCCGTCTCGCAACCGACGGTGCCGCCGCCCACGATGACAATCTTCTTGCCCGGGAAAGCCTTGCCGCCCAATAGGTCGTCAGCCGTCATGACCTGCTTAAATCCCTGCATGAAGGCCGGGGCGATGGGCTCGGCGCCATAGGCCAGGACGACCTCGTAGCCGGCGTAGTCACGCTGAATGTCCTCGGCAGTAAGCTCGGTGCCAAATACGCACTTCACGCCGACCTCGGCCAGGCGACGGTACTGATACTTGATCACGCGGGTGAGTTCCTGCTTTGCCGGCGGAACGGCCGCGATGCGCATCTCGCCACCCGGCTCGTCCTGTTTGTCCACGAGCACCACGTTATGACCGCGCTTGGCGGCAATGTAGGCTGCCTCCATGCCCGCAGGACCAGCGCCCACAACCAGTACGTTCTTGGCCTCGGCGGCAGGCTCGTAACCGGCCTCGTCGCGCTCAACATCGGGGTTGACGGTGCAGGAGATGCGCTTGCCAAACATAATGCCGTTCAGGCAGCGCAGGCAGCCAATGCAGGGGCGGATGTCGTCGGCGTTGCCGGCAGCGGCCTTGTTGCAGAACTCGGCATCGCACAGATTGGCGCGGCCCATCATGCAGATGTCGGCAGCGCCGTCCTCGATCAGCTCCTCGGCGATCCAGGCCTCGTTAATGCGACCGACGGTGGCGACGGGAATGTTGACGTGCTTTTTGATCTCGCGCGAGCAGGCGGCATGCGAGGCCTGCTGGGTACCGGCGGCGGGAATTGCGGAGCCGCGCTTGATGGTGGTACCACCCGACACATGAATCATGTCGACGCCGGCCTTCTCCAGGCGACGCGAGACGTAGATCATGTCGTTGAGGGTCAGGCCGCCATCGGTGTACTCATCGCCCGAAATGCGGACGTCGATGATAAAGTCCTTGCCGCAGCGCTCACGAATCTCGGCGATGACCTCGAGCAAGAAGCGCATACGGGCGTCGAGCGAGCCACCATACTCGTCGGTACGCTTGTTGTAGAGCGGAGTCAAAAAGCCGCCGAGCATGCCGTGGGCGTGTGCCGCATGGACTTCAACGCCATCGACGCCAGCCTTCTGCATACGCACGGCAGCGTCGCCAAACTGATGCGTGAGCTCGTGAATCTCGTCGACCGTGATGGGGCGCGGTGCCTCGCGGGCATAGGACGGGCCCACAAAGGACGGAGCGATCAGGCGCGGCGTGCCCGGAATGTTAAAGGCCATGTAGGCGGGGTGGAAGAGCTGCGGCATGATCTTGCAGCCATACTCGTGGACGGCCGCGGCGAGCTTTTCCCAGCCGGGGATAAACGTGTCGTCGTAGCAGCACATGTCACCCGGCAGATAGGTATAGGTGGGCTCGACCGTCACGACTTCGGTGATGATCAGGCCCACGCCGCCCTTGGCGCGGGCACGGTAATGATCGACCAAATCGTCGGTCACATAGCCATGATCGGCCAGGTTGGTGGACACCGGCGGCATAAAGACGCGGTTCTTGACCTCGGTCGTACCGACCTTGATCGGGCTAAAGAGCATCGGATAGGCGGAGGACTCCATACAGGGTTCCTTTCGTTTGAGCCGCTGGGCGGCAGTTGCTAACGTACCTATCGTATCAGTATCCGCCGCAATCGCACTCGCTCGCACTCCCCACCTTCAATCCCGACCCTCACAAAAAAGTTGCGGTGGAATACGGAGTAGATGAGGCTTTTGACAGGCAAAACAGTCCGTATTTCACCGCAACTGATGGGCGGGGTGGAATTGAGGGCTCAGATAGTCAGTCACGCCCTCATCCGCCACTCCCTCACCTACAGCGCGCCGTCCAGCATAAGGTTCACCTTGAGCACGTTGACCGTGGGCTCGCCGAAGACGCCCAGGAATCGGCCTTTGGTGCACTGGGCGATGATCTCGCGCACCTCACCTTCGCTCTTGCCCGTGGCCTTGGCAAGGCGCGGGACCTGGTACTCGGCGGCATCCGGAGAGATCTCCGGGTCGAGGCCGGACCCCGAGCACGTCACCAGGTCGACGGGCACAGCGTCCATATCGGCATCGGGGTTGGCGGCGCGGATCTTCTTCACGCGCGCGTCCACAAGCTGCCGATACTCCTCACTCGCCGGGGACAGGTTGGACGGGGCACCATACGCCATGAGCTCGCCGTCTTCGCCTTCGACAATTGACACGTTCTGGATACGACCCCACATGTGGGCTTCGTCATCGAAGTTCTGGCCGATGAGTTCGGAACCCACAACCTTGTCGTCGACCGTAATAAGCGATCCGTTCGCCTGGTACGGAAACGCAAGCTGCGCGACGCCGGTCACCACAAGCGTGTATCCCAGGCCGCAGACGATGGTAAACAGCGCGAACACGCCGAGTGCGCGCGATGCGATACCTTTGAACATACATACCTCCGTCTACATCATGCCAATGCCGAACAAGGCCAGCAGCATGTCGATAATCTTGATGAATACGAACGGCGCCACGATACCGCCCAGACCCCACACCAGCAGGTTGTGGGTCAGCAGCTGGCCGGACGAAAGCTCGCGGTACTTCACGCCTTTCAGGGCGGCAGGAATCAGCGCGACGATGACCAGCGCGTTGTAGATAATGGCGGACAGCACGGCAGTCAACGGGCTGGTGAGCCCCAGGATGTTGAGGGCGTCCAACCCGGGGTAGATCGGCGAGAATAGCGCCGGGATGATGGCGAAATACTTGGCGACGTCGTTGGCAACCGAGAAGGTCGTGAGCGAGCCGCGGGTCATGAGCAGTTGCTTGCCGATACGCACGATATCGATGAGCTTGGTGGGGCTGGAGTCGAGGTCGACCATGTTGCCGGCCTCCTTGGCAGCCTGGGTTCCCGTGTTCATGGCCACGGCGACGTCGGCCTGAGCCAGAGCGGGCGCGTCGTTGGTGCCGTCGCCGGTCATCGCGACCAGATGGCCCTCACGCTGGAACGCGCGGATCTTATCGAGCTTGCCCTCGGGCGTCGCTTCGGCCAGGAAGTCGTCCACACCGGCCTCGGCGGCGATGGCGGCGGCCGTCAGCGGATTATCACCCGTCACCATTATGGTCTTGATACCCATGCGGCGCAGATCGGCGAACTTTTCCTTCACGCCGGACTTGATGATGTCCTTAAGGTAGACGACACCCAGCACACGTCGGTCCTTTGCCACGACCAACGGAGTGCCACCCACCTTCGCAATGCGTTCGACGGCCTCGTCGCACTCCTTCGAGAACACTCCTCCGGCAGCCTCCACATAAGCGCGAACGGAATCGGCCGCACCCTTGCGAATCTCGCTGTCGGCGTAGTTCACACCGGACATGCGGGTCGCCGCGGTGAAGGGGATGAACTCCATGCCCTTATCCTCGAGTGTGCGGCCGCGCAGCCCAAACTGCTCCTTGGCGAGCACGACGATGGAGCGGCCCTCGGGGGTCTCATCCGCCAGAGAGGACAGCTGCGCGGCATCGGCGAGTTCTGCCGGATCGACACCGTCGACCGGAATGAACTCAGCGGCTTGGCGGTTGCCCAAGGTGATGGTACCGGTCTTATCGAGCATGAGGATGTCGACGTCGCCGGCGGCCTCGATGGCGCGGCCGGACATGGCCAGTACGTTGGCCTCGTTCAGTCGGCTCATGCCGGCGATGCCAATGGCGGACAGCAGCGCACCAATGGTGGTGGGCGCCAGACAGACGAGCAAGGCAACGAGCGTGGTCACAGCGGTGGGGTTCGCCATACCGTTGAGCCCTGCAGAGAAACTCGAGTAGCAGTACAGTGCGAGCGTCACGAGGATGAAGATGACGGACAGAGCAACCAGAAAGATCTCGAGCGCGACCTCGTTGGGGGTCTTCTTGCGGGCGGCGCCCTCGACCATGGCGATCATCTTATCCAGGAAGCTCTGGCCAGGCTCGCTGGAGATCTTGACGATGATCCAGTCGGATAGCACCGTGGTACCGCCGGTAACGGCAGAGCGGTCGCCGCCGGCCTCGCGGACCA